>CAYVYQ010000006.1:0-41956 GCA_964455855.1 uncultured Gammaproteobacteria bacterium | reverse complement strand
AAAGAGTAGTATCGAATATAAACCTTTAATATTAGATTACTTCGCATAATATATATTATGTTAAATTATATATATTAAGATCTCGATGGAATACCTTTAACTCTTTGGAGAGTTATATCAGTAGCGTTTCTTCTATGTTTGCTAAGCTCTTGATATCCCTCATCAGCCCACCAGCTATCTGCATCTTCCTCTGATGGAAAAGAAAATAATATTACACGATCAAACTGTTTTGGATTCTCTCCTTCAAGACATATTGGCGAATCATCAAATGTGATAAATGTTCCATTGTATTTCTTTAGGAATGGAAAAAAACCTTTTTCATATATTCTATATTCATCTCGATCATCTATTTTTAAGTTAACCACCATATACACGCTTATACTTTCTGACATAAATATCTCCTATGGTTTATTGTTTTGTAAAAACAAACGAATGTAAATAAATCTTATATATATTTAATAACTTAAACTTAAATTAATTAGTGTAAAATACGAATATATGGCAAAAGAAGACAATTTAGAATTTGAGGGTGAAGTTATTGAAACTCTTCCTAATACCACCTTTAAGGTGAAATTAGAGAATGACCACATAATTGAAGCTCATATATCAGGCAAAATGCGTAAGCATTACATTAGGATTTTGACTGGTGATAAAGTGAAAGTTGAAATGACGCCATATGATCTAACAAAAGGAAGAATAACTTTTAGAGGACGTTAGGCTTTAGATTTAGCTGTTTTCTTTTTAGCGCTAAATTTCACTTCATCAGCAACTAAATCAACTTTTATTTGCCCACCTTTACTAAGTTCACCAAATAAAACCTTATCAACTAATGGCTTCTTGATTTTATTTGTAATAAATCTCTCCATAGGTCTTGCGCCCATTTCTTTGTTATAGCCATTTTCAGCAATCCAATTTAGAACTTTTTTCGAGTAAATTAGCTCCACATTCCTTGCATCAAGCTGCGCTTGAAGTTTTGTAAGGAATTTATCAACAATTGATAATATAACTTTCATAGGTAGATAATTGAATTGTATGATTTCATCCAATCGATTTCTAAACTCAGGAGAAAATAGTTTCTTAAGCGATAATAACGCATCTGATTCATTAGATTGATCACTAAAACCAATACTTTTCTTTTCTAATAGGTCTGCGCCAGCATTTGTAGTCATAACTACAATAACATTCCTAAAGTCTGCTTTTCGCCCATTGTTGTCAGTCAAAACTCCAGAATCCATTATTTGAAGCAATAAATTAAATATATCTGGATGAGCCTTTTCAATTTCATCTAGCAAAAGGACGCAATGTGGGTTTTGAACTACAGCTTCAGTCAAAAGCCCTCCTTGATCAAAGCCTACATAGCCTGGAGGTGCGCCAATCAATCTTGAAACAGTGTGTCTTTCCATATATTCAGACATGTCAAATCTTACAAGCTCAATGCCCATAATATGAGCTAATTGAGTGGTGATCTCTGTTTTTCCAACGCCTGTTGGGCCAGCAAATAAAAATGAACCGATGGTCTTATTATCATCTCTGAGCCCTGCTCTAGATAATTTAATAGCGTTAACCAGGCTCTTTATAGCTGTATCTTGACCAAAAATAACAGTTTTAAGATCAGATTCTAATTTCTGGAGATTGATTGACTCTTGACTAGATATAGTTTGCTCAGGAATTTTAGATATTTTTGAGATAGTTTTTTCAATATCTACCTGTTTTACGGTTATTTTTTTTGAATTTTTCCTTGAGATATTTAGCAAAGCTCCTGTTTCATCTATCAAATCGATTGCCTTATCAGGTAAAAATCTATCATTTAAAAAACGCTTAGATAAGGTAACAGCTGAATTTATAGATTCACCAGAATATTTTACATTGTGATGGTCCTCATAATTAGTCTTAAGACCATCTAGTATTTGTATGCATTCATCTACAGATGGTTCTAAAACATCAATTTTTTGAAACCTTCTTGAAAGAGCCTGATTTTGATTGAAAACACCTCTATATTCTTGAAATGTTGTTGAGCCAATACACCTAAGCTTACCTTTACCTAAAGCAGGTTTTAATAAGTTAGATACGTCTAGGCTACCTCCAGAAGCTGACCCGGCACCAATGATTGTATGAATTTCATCGATAAATAGTATTGGGTTGTTTTGCTCATCTAGGAATTTTAATACTGACTTAAGTCTCTTTTCAAAATCTCCTCTATATTTAGTACCAGCAATCAAAGCCCCTATGTCTAATGAATAGAGTTTGGATTCATGCAAAAAATCAGGGGTATCCTTAGAGTTAATTAAGTGTGCTAAGCCTTCTGCTATAGCTGTTTTACCTACCCCAGATTCACCCACAAGCAGAGGATTATTTTTAGTACGCCTTGCTAAAATTTGGATGATTCGTTCAACCTCGTCTATGCGCCCTACTAACTGATCTACTTTATTTGATTCAGCAAGAGCATTTAAATCAATTAAAAATTCTAACTCATTATTGTTTGTTGCAGACTCAGTCACGATCTCTTCATCAGATGATTCAGAATCAGTCTCGGCTTTAGCTCCGTCTGGCTTTCCATGAGAAATATAGGAAACAATATCAAGTCTTCCAATACCTTGTTTGGAGAGCAAGAAAACTGAGTGAGATTCTTTTTCAGAGAATATAGCTACTAGTAAATTAATAGGTTTCACAACACCCTTACCTGATGACTGAACATGAAAAACAGCTCTTTGAAGGACTCTTTGGAATCCTAAAGTTGGTTGTACAGGTTTTTTAGCATCCACCTTACTAGGTGTATTATCTCTAACATGCTCTTCAAGATTTTCTCTTAAAGTAGCTATGTTTACATCGTTTGTTTCAAGGGCTTGCCTCACTTCAAAATCAGAAAGAAGCATTAAAAGTAGATGCTCTATGGTTAGATATTCAAGATTTTGATCTTGAGCTTGATCAAATAAATTTGCTATGGATTGTTCTAATTCTTTACTAAACATTAATCTGTTAAAGGTTCAATTTCACTTATGAGAGGATGCTCATGGGCTCTTGCCATCTCATTTATTTCATGAGATTTCATTTCAGCAATCTCTTTAGGAAATATACCACAGACGCCCTTTCCTTTTGTATGAACAGCTAACATAATTTGAGTTGATCTTTCGTGCTCATATCCGAATATAGCTTGAAGGATGTAAACAACAAATTCCATAGGTGTGAAATCATCGTTCAAAAGAACAACTTGGTACATTGGAGGTTCTTTAAGATCAGGTTTGTCCTCTAGGACAACAGTGCCTGTATCACCTAGACCATTGGAACCGTTTGACGATTCTGAAGACATAGACATCCTCACATTCTTTTTATCATTTCCTTGGCAAAGCCAGAGCAAGAAACTAGATTGGCACCATCCATTAATCGTTCAAAATCATAGGTGACCATCTTATCGGTAATTGCTGCTTCCATTGAAGAAATAATTAAATCTGCTGCTTCAACCCAACCTAAGTGCCTTAGCATCATTTCAGCTGATAGTATTAATGAACCTGGATTCACTTTATCCTGGCCAGCGTATTTTGGAGCCGTGCCATGGGTTGCTTCAAACAAAGCAGAGTCATCTCCAATATTTGCTCCTGGGGCAATACCGATACCTCCAACACACGCAGCTAATGCATCCGATACATAATCACCATTAAGGTTCATAGTAGCAATAACATCATATTCTTTTGGTCTAGTTAAAATTTGTTGTAAAAAAGCATCACAAATAACATCTTTTACAATTATATTTTTGCCATTGGTAGGATTTTTTATCGTGACCCAAGGGCCTCCATCTAAAAGCTCTCCGTCATAAGAATTTATACTTAACTCATAACCCCAGTCCCTAAAAGCTCCTTCAGTAAATTTCATAATATTGCCTTTATGAACCAATGTTACTGAGGATCTATCGTTCTTGATGGCATAATCAAGAGCTTGCTTAACAAGTCTCTCTGTTCCTTGCCTAGATATTGGTTTCACGCCAAGTCCAACTTCTGTTGGAAATCTTATTTGAGACACTCCAAATTGTTCTTGGAGTACCTTAACCATTGCTTCTGATTCTGGAGATCCTGCTTCAAATTCAACGCCAGCATAAATATCTTCGGAGTTTTCTCTAAAGATAACCATATCAACATGGGATGGATTTTTAACTGGACTTGGAACGCCAGCAAAATATCGAATTGGCCTTAAACAAACATATAGATCAAGAATTTGACGCAGAGAAACATTCAAAGATCTAATTCCTCCTCCAACAGGAGTAGTCAAAGGTCCTTTTATGCTAACAATGTATTCTTTTAAAGCTTCAATAGTTTCATCAGGCAACCATGTATCTGCGTCATATATTTGAGTAGATTTTTCACCACAAAATACTTCCATCCATGATATTTTTTTGGCTCCCTTGTAAGCTGTTTCGACGGCACTGTCGACCACATCTATCATCGCAGGTGTAATATCTATTCCGATCCCATCACCTTCAATGTATGGGATAATTGGATTATCTGGAACTTGAAGAACCCCGTTCTCTAATGTAATTTTTGAACCCTCTTCTGGTATCTTTATATGCTTATAACCCATACTATCCTCTTTCAAACGAAAATATATTGTAAAATTTGGATGAATTATACTCTAAAAAAACCTTTAAAATTAGGGTTTGTAGTTAAAATATGACAAATAAAAATAAAACAGTTGTTGTTGGAATGTCAGGTGGCGTTGATTCATCCGTAGCGGCGTATTTGTTACAAAAACAAGGTTTTAAAGTTCAAGGTTTGTTTATGCAAAATTGGCAAAATGAACCTGGTGAAGTTTGCACATCTGAGATTGACTTTGCAGATGCTTCAAAGGTCTGTGATCAACTAAATATCCCTTTGCATAAAGCAAACTTCAGTGATGAATATTGGGAGAGAGTCTTTAAGGAGTTTCTTTCTGAGCATGAAAAAGGAAGGACTCCAAATCCAGATATATTGTGCAATAGAGAAATAAAATTCAAATCCTTTTTAGATTACGCTTTAAAAATTGGAGCTGATCATATCGCAACTGGACATTATGCAAGACTGGAGCATAAAAATGATCATGCTATCTTGATGAGATCAAAAGACCTAAACAAAGATCAAACATATTTTTTGCATGAAGTTAGTGGTGTAGAGTTTGCAAAATGCATATTTCCCCTTGAGGGTTTGACTAAATTTGAGGTTAGAGAAATAGCTGAAAAAAATAACTTTATTAATCATGATAAAAAAGATTCAGTAGGCATTTGTTTTGTTGGAGAAAGAAACTTAAAAGACTTCCTTAAAAGATTTATTCAATTTGAAACTGGCAATATAAAAGATTCAGAAGGTAACGTTCTTGGAACTCATCCAGGAGCACTTCTTTTCACTCAAGGACAAAGGCAAGGTTTAAATGTTGGAGGTGTCAAAGATAAACCTGAGTTGCCTTGGTATGTTTACGACAAAAATATTGAACTTAATGAGGTTTATGTATGCCAGGGTGAGTTTAATGATTTGTTGCTTAGCGATGGCTTGCTGATGGAAGAAATGAAATGGATAAATAAAGCAGTTGTTCCCAGGCAACTTAATTGTGAGGTACAGGTTCGTCACAGAGGTAAGCCCGTTTCATGTGTTGCACATTTTATGGACAAAGGGGTGGAATTGTCATTCTCTGAAAAAATCAGAGCAATTGCGCCTGGTCAGTCTGCTGTACTCTATAAAAATAATGAATGTTTAGGTGGAGGCATCATAGCAAAAGCATTGAAAGAGTAGCTATAATTCAAACTATGAAACATCAAGAATTACTCTCCCCTCTAGATAATCGGTACAGTAAAAAAATCATCGATCTTGCTAATAATTTCTCAGAGTCTAATTTAAATAAAACTAGATTTGAAATTGAAATAGATTGGATTATTTTTTTAACAACACAATGTGGAAAAAACTTTAAACCACTTTCATCTGCAGCTAAAAATAATCTTTTGGCAATCAAAAAAAGCTTTGATAGTAAATCAGCAAAAAGAATTAAAACCATAGAAACCAAAACTAATCATGATGTTAAAGCTGTTGAATATTTTATTAGAGAAGAAATGAATAAATTTTCTAATTTAAAGAAATATCAACATCTGGTTCATTTTGCATTGACGAGTGAGGATGTGAATTCTTTGTCTTATGCAGTATTGCTTAGAGATGCTAAAGACATATATATAAAAAAACTAGATAGCCTTATCAAAGATTTAAATTCTAAATCAAAATCTTGGGCAACATTACCCTTACTAGCCAGAACTCATGGACAAGCAGCCTCTCCCTCTACCATTGGTAAAGAAATAAAAGTATTTCATCAAAGATTAATAAGACAAAAAGAAATGCTAAAACAAATGAAACCTATGGCTAAGTTTGGAGGTGCCACTGGAAATTTTCATACTTTAAATCTATCTGATGTAAAAATTGATTGGGTCTCTAAAACTAATAAATTCTTATCTTCATTTAAAGTTGAGCAAAACCCTATCACCACTCAGATTGAATCTCATGATGGCATTGCTGAAATCTCTCACTGCATTCAAAGAATTAATAATATTTTGATTGATCTTAACCAAGATATGTGGATTTATATCTCTAATGATATATTTAAGTTAAAACTTAAAGACGGTGAAGTTGGATCATCTACCATGCCACACAAAGTGAATCCAATAGATTTTGAGAACTCAGAAGGGAATCTAGGACTGTCCAATTCATTGATGGGTTTTTTTGCTGATAAGTTAACTAAATCAAGACTTCAAAGAGATCTTTCTGATTCTACTGTATTGAGAAATCTAGGCATTGGATTTGGATATAGTTATCTTGGAATTAGTTCTTGTATTAATGGCTTAAGCAAAATTCAACCAAATAAACAAAATGCTCGAACAGAATTATCTGATAATTGGCAAGTTCTAGCGGAAGCACTTCAAATAGTGATGAAACTAGAAGGATACGATAATGCTTATGAAGAAATAAAAACTAAAACTAGAGGTCAAAATATCAATCAAGATTCTTACCTAAAAATTGTAAATGATCTTAAAATCAGCGATAAATCCAAGGATAAATTAAAAAAATTAACTCCTTTCAATTATCTTGGTATAGCTTCTAAACTGGCAAAATCATAAATTCTGTAGTTTAACTACTTTTAATGCTACCTGTAAACGCTGTTTTAAAGGTATTTTTAGTAAATATTGACAATTAGCTCCTAATAAATTCAAATTCACTACATAAATATAGGGGTATATTAATGACAAAAAATAATTTTACATCTGAAGTAGATAAGCTCAATGCTATTCCTGAATTCAGCGGTTCAAATTGGAGCTCTATCAAGCCTGAATATGCTGCAAGAATGCGACTTCAAAACCAATTTAAATCTGGTATTGATATTGCGAAATACACAGCCTCTTTAATGAGGAAGGATATGGATGCTTATGATTCAGATACGTCTGCCTATACCCAATCTTTAGGTTGTTGGCATGGATTTATTGGTCAGCAGAAACTTATATCCATTAAAAAACACTTCGGTACTACTGATAAAAAATATCTTTATCTTTCTGGCTGGATGGTAGCTGCTCTTAGATCTGAGTTCGGCCCTTTACCAGATCAATCAATGCATGAAAAAACATCAGTTGCCTCATTGATAAAAGAACTCTATACATTTTTAAGGCAAGCTGACGCACGTGAGCTAGGCGGTTTGTTCAGAGAGCTTGATAATGCTTCAGATGCTGACAAACCTTTAATCCAAAATAAAATTGATAATTTTGAAACTCATATAGTTCCAATCATTGCAGATATTGATGCAGGTTTTGGAAATGAAGAAGCTACTTACCTAATGGCCAAGCAAATGATTGAAGCAGGCGCATGCTGCATTCAAATTGAAAATCAAGTTTCTGATGAAAAGCAATGTGGACACCAAGATGGGAAAGTCACTGTGCCCCACTCTGATTTTCTAGCAAAAATTAATGCTGTTAGATATGCATTCTTAGAGCTTGGAGTAGACGATGGAGTCATCGTAGCTCGAACAGATTCATTGGGAGCAGGCCTTACCAAACAAATTGCTATAACTCATGAGGTTGGTGATCTGGGAGATCAATATAATTCCTTTCTAGATGTAGAAGAGTTAGATCCTTCTGATTTAAATCACGGTGATGTGCTAATCAATCAAAATGGAAAAGTTGTCAGACCCAAAAGACTCCCTAGTAACTTATATAGATTTAAAGAAGGCACAGGAGAAGCAAGGTGTATCTTAGATTCAATTACCAGCTTACAAAATGGAGCTGATTTAATCTGGATAGAAACTGAGAAACCTCATATAGGGCAAATTGGTGCAATGATGGATGAGATTAAAAAAGTTGTTCCCAATGCAAAACTTGTCTATAACAACAGCCCATCATTTAATTGGACTCTAAATTTTAGACAACAGGTATTCGATTCGATGACAGAGAATGGAGACGATATGTCTACATATGAAAGAGATGATCTAATGAATGAGAAGTATGATGCTACAGAACTAGGTATAGAGGCTGACAAAAAAATTCAAACTTTTCAAGCTGATGCTGCTAGAGAAGCAGGAATTTTTCATCACCTGATAACACTACCAACTTACCATACAGCTGCATTATCCACAGATAATCTCGCTAAAGAGTATTTTGGTGACAAAGGAATGCTAGGTTATGTCGAAGGCGTTCAGAGAAAAGAAATTCGTCAAGGTATAGCCTGTGTCAAACATCAAAATATGGCTGGATCAGATATGGGCGATGACCATAAGGAATACTTTGCTGGAGAAGCTGCTCTTAAAGCATCAGGCAAAGACAATACCATGAATCAGTTTTAATTAGTTTCACAATCCCCTATGGTGGTGCGCCCGCAAATTTGGCAGGGCGTACCATCCTCTATATTAGCCAAGCCACCACAACTTCCTGAAATAGGTTTATTTTTAATAATAACGCCTATTGAAATTGCTGCAAATGAAATTGCTATTAATAAAAAAACTGTTAGAAACTCAATCACTATAATTCCAAGATTTAGATTTAATTTTAATATTCTCTTTTGCCATTATATACATAACTGCAACACCATGATCATTTGCAAGAATTATGCCCTTTTCTGGACCAAGAACATTCAAAGCTGTAGCCCAAGCATCTGCATTCATTGAGGACTCTTCCGAAGCAACAGTTACTGAATAAGATTGATCTAAAATTGATTGTTCATTTTTGGGTGTAAAGCTGTGACTTATGACATCTCCAGCATCATTGATTTTTTTATTTCTATATTCACCTGAGGTTGCAACGGCTAAAAAATCAGTTCTCAAAATCTCTGTAATTGATTGGTTTTGTGTGATTAATGGATTTTGGATTCCAATGATCCAGGGAGCGCCATGCTTTGATCCGTTGACTATAATTTCTCCGCCTATATCAATTAAAAAATTATTTCTATTAGAGTTGATGAGAAGCTTTGCAATTGAATCAACAGCATAGCCTTTTGCAATGGAGGATAAATCAAATTGAAAATTGTCTTTTTTAATAATGGAGGTGTTTGAAATGAAATCAAATCTTTTCAAGGAAACAGGAATAGTATTTTGGCTCATTGTGTTTGTAGGCCCAAAACCTTCCTGAATAACTAGGGAGCCAATAGTAATATCATAAAAACCATCAGTAACCTTATGTAATTTTTCAGCATAACTTAAAAGAGAATACATATCGGATGAAATAGTTATTTCTTTATCAATTGGAGCTGCATTAATTCTAGATAACTCTGAAGACTCTTTATAGTTTGAGGCTATCAAATCAATTCTAGCTAACTCAAGCTCGATAGATTGTTTCAAAGAATCAGGAATATATTCCGTTGAAACTAATTGCCAGTAGGTACCATATATAGGTCCAGAAATTTGATATGTAGCTGATTTGTTATAGTGATAGGCAAAAAATATACAAATTAACCCTACCGAAAGAGCGATTAATTTAGAGACGGTTAAACGATTCAATGAGCTATTTAGCCACCAAAATCATCAAGCATGATATTTTCAGGTTCAACACCTAGGTTGATAAGCATATCTATACATGCTTTATTCATCATTGGTGGCCCACACATATAGAACTCACAATCCTCAGGAGCTTTATGAGATTTGAGATAACCTTCAAAAAGTACTTGATGTATAAACCCTGTCAATCCATCCCAGTTATCTTCGGGTTGGGGATCTGATAATGCAACATGCCAATCAAAGTTCTCATTTGTTTCAGCTAATTTATTAAAATCTTCTACGTAGAACATCTCTTTCAAACTTCTGGCTCCATACCAAAATGAAATTTTTCTATCGCTATTGATTCTTAACAATTGATCAAAAATATGAGCTCTCATTGGAGCCATTCCTGCTCCACCACCCACAAATACCATTTCAGCTGATGATTTTTTAGCAAAGAATTCACCAAATGGTCCAAATACTCTTACCTTGTCACCTGGTTTGAGGTTAAATGTCCAAGAAGACATAACGCCAGGAGGTATATCAGATGAGCCTGGTGGTGGACTGGCTACTCTAATATTAAATTTTAACACTCCCTTTTCTTCAGGATAGTTCGCCATTGAATAAGCCCTAATGATAGGCTCAGAATTATTTGCAACGTTATCCCATATTTTAAACTTATCCCAATCCTCTCTATATTCATCAGCGACATCAAACGACTTATAATCTAAGTTTGAATATGCGGGTGCCTCTAATTGTACATAGCCACCTGCTTTAAAATTAACCTCTTCACCTTCTGGAAGTTTAAGAACAAGCTCTTTAATAAAAGTTGCAACATTATCATTAGAAATAACTTCACATTCCCACTCTTTAACTCCAAAAACCTCTTCAGGAATTGTAATTTTAAGATCGTTTTTAACTGCAACCTGACAAGAAAGTCTCCATCCATCTTTTTTTTCTTTTGAATTAAAATGAGACTCCTCGGTAGGCAAAATAGATCCGCCACCCTCAGATATTTGACATTTACATTGACTACAAGTGCCTCCACCACCGCAAGCAGATGAAAGAAAAATTTTATTTTCAGCTAGAGTCTGGAGTAATTTATTGCCTGAAGGAACAACGATTGGATTCGAAGAATCACCATTTATCTCAATGGTTACATCTCCCGAGCTGACTAACTGACTTCTAGCTGCAATGATAACGGCAACCAATAGTAAGACTACACCTGTAAAAGAAAGAACACCTAAAAATAAATCAATCTGCATAATTAAAACCTATAGTGAAATTCCCCCGAATGACATAAACCCAAAACTCATTAAACCTACAATTATAAATGTAACGCCAAGTCCTTGAAGGCCTTCTGGAATATCTGAATATTTTAATTTTTCTCTGATTCCTGCTAAGACAACAATTGCCATTGCCCATCCAACACCCGCTCCAAGACCATAAACAACACTTTCACCAAATTTTAAATCTTTTTCAATCATAAACAGTGAAGCTCCTAATATGGCGCAATTAACTGTAATTAGAGGCAGGAATACTCCTAATGCATTGTAGAGTGCGGGAACGAATCTATCCAAAAACATTTCAAGAATTTGGACCGCTGCTGCAATAACTCCGATGTAACTAATTAAGCCTACAAACTCTAAATTTGCTTGAGGTAAACCAGCCCATGCTAATGCGCCCTCTTTAAGAATAGAGTTATAGATCAGGTTATTCAAAGGAACAGTTATAAGACAAACGACGATAACTGCTATACCAAGACCAAAAGCTGCATCAATTTTTTTTGAAATAGCTATAAAAGTACACATGCCCAAGAAGACTGATAGAGCAATGTTCTCTATAAAAACAGTGGTTATAAAGATACTGAGATAATGCTCAAACATTTAACTCTCTCTTAGATAAATCTGGTGCAGTTGCATGGCGTGATAGTTTGTATTCGTTTGGTTCCACTTGATCTGTTTTGTAAGCTCTGATACCCCAAATCATAAGCCCTATTAAAATAAATGAGCTAGGAGGAAGCAACAAAAGATTGTTGGCTGGGTACCAACCACCATTTGATACCAAAGGCAAAATCTCATATCCCATCAAAGTACCGGCTCCAAATAATTCTCTTACAACAGCTACAGCAATCAAGATAATGCTGTACCCAAGACCATTACCCAAACCATCTAAAAAACTTATAAATGGTTTCTCTTTCATGGCAAAGGCTTCAGCTCTACCCATAACAATACAATTGGTGATAATTAATCCTACAAAAACTGATAGTTTTTTACTTGTTTCGTAGTCATAAGCTTTGAGTAGCTCATCAACAACAATAACAAGAGATGCAATGATAGTCATTTGAACGATGATTCGAACGCTGCTTGGAATATAGTTTCTTATAATTGAAATAAATAAATTGGAGAATGAGACCACGCTTGTTAAAGCAACGCACATAACCAAGGTCACAGAAAGGTTACTGGTTACAGCTAGTGCTGAGCAAATTCCAAGAATTTGAAGAGTAATGGGGTTTTCTTCAAGCAATGGCTTGGCAAGAACTTCTTTGTATTGCTTAACTGTCATAATTAATTTTGTTTAATGTTTCTTTATAACCACTTTTACCAAACCAATAAACTAACATGTTAGTAACACCTCTGCTGGTTAAGGTTGCGCCTGAAAGGCCATCAACTTGATATGCAGCCATTTGATTTGATGGATCAACTTTTCCTTTGATGACTTCAATTTGAACCTCACCATCTTTATATATAGATTTACCATCCCATAGAGACTTCCATTTCGGATTATCTACTTCTGCGCCTAACCCAGGAGTTTCTTTGTGGGCATAAAATTCAAGACCCTTGATGGTGTTCAAATCTTTATCAATTGCTATGTAGCCAAATAATGTCCCCCAAAGGCCATAGCCTCTGATCGGTAAAATAATTTTTTCAAGTTGGTTGGATGAATCTTTTAGTAAGTATATTTTTCCAATATTTTCTTTGTTTTTTACAATGGCAATATCTTCAGATGCAGGTATTGGAGTTGAATGTTCGGGTTGTTTTGAAAAATATACAGGATCGTAAGTATCTAAATCATATTCACCGTAACTATCAAGAAGTTCTCCTGAACTAAAATCTACGAATTTGGGGGTAAGATTAGAAAACTGAGCTTCAATTGTTTCATCAGGATTATAAATTGCAGCAGTTTTGAGTATCTTAATTCTTTGATCATTCAGTTTATTAAGATTTTGCATGTCTCTTAAACTCACTGCTGCATATGAAACAACTAGTGAGCAAAACAAACAAACTAAAAATGAAACTGTAAGAGTTTTTAACACTGAATCATTCATAGGAAAGAGCCCTCTTACGTTTTGCAATATTATTAGACACGACCATATGATCAATTACTGGTGCAAATAGATTAGCGAATAAAATTGCTAGCATCATACCTTCTGGAAATGCGGGATTAATAACCCGAATTAATACCACTGTAACACCGATCAAAGCGCCATAAATCCATCTGCCTGCATCAGTTCCAGACCCTGAAACTGGTTCTGTTGCCATGAATACTAGACCGAATGCAAAACTACCTATCACAAAATGCCAATACCATGGAACTTGAAACATTGGATTGGTGTCTGATCCAATAATATTTAAAATAGATGACATAACTATCATCCCGATAAATGTGCCTAAGATAATTCTATATGAAGCAACGCCTGTTGCTAAGAGTATTAAGGCTGCGATACCTATGGCAATAATAGAAGTTTCACCAACAGACCCTGGAATGTTGCCTATAAATGCATCAAACCATGAAAAATTATCACTCAAGCCCTGCAAACCACCCTCAGCAGCATATCCTAAGGGTGTGGCTCCACTAAAACCTTCTGGGGTGACTCCAGTATCAGAAAGACCAGCAATCCAGACCTTATCGCCTGAGAGTTGTGATGGATATGCGAAATATAAAAATGCTCGGCCAGTTAATGCTGGATTTAAGAAGTTTTTACCAGTTCCACCAAAAACCTCTTTGCCAATAACGATACCGAATGTAATACCCATAGCGGCTTGCCATAGAGGTAAATCTGGTGGGCAACTTAAAGCAAATAAGATTGAGGATACAAACAACCCTTCATTTATTTCATGTTTACGAACTACAGCAAAGAGAATCTCCCAAAGAATTCCAACTGCAAATGTAACTGCATAAATTGGAACAAAATAAACAGCACCAACCCACATTTTTGTTAAAAAGCTATCATTGGAATATCCTACAAAATTAATTAGAACATGGTGCCAGTCGTTAGTATTTGCTGATCCAACAAGTGCTAAATAATCTAAAGTTTGATTACCGATGTTATACATTCCAAAAAACATTGCAGGGAATGCGGCCAACCATACAATCACCATGATCCTTTGAATGTCGATCGAATCCCTTACATGAATAGGGTTTGTTGTTTTATGCGTTGATGAAAAAATGAAATTTTCAATAGCATCATAAATTGGGAACCATTTAGCCTGAGTGCCTCCAGGCATAAACCTAGGCTTGATGCTTTCGTTGACAGATCTAAGCCATGCTTTCATTTGAATTCCTCATACATTTTTTCTAAATTAGTATCCAGGATTGATTGATAGTCATATTTACTTGGGCACACGTAACTTGCTAAAGCTAAGTCTTCGGGAGCTAACTCTAAAACACCTAATTTTTCACCTAACTCAATATCTAATGTCACTAAACTTTTTAAAAGCTGAGTCGTAAGAATATTTAGAGGCATTATTTCTTGGTAAGAAGATACCGGAACAATGGCCCTATTCCCTCCATTCATTGAAACATTAAATTTATAATTCTTAGGTTTAATCCAACTAGAAATAAAAGCTGGTAACTTTGAATGAAGTTTTGCTCCAGGCATAGCCCAGTTAAATAAAATGTCATTAGATTCATCAGGCAGAACGGAGATTTGATTGTCAAACGAACCTAAATAATTCATTACATTTTCACCGGTGTGACCGTTTAAAACAGAGCCAGATATAACCCTAGAATTATCTAAAATTTTTCCAGCTGTAACTTCTGCAAGGTTTGATCCATATTTGATTTTTAATATTTTTGGATCATGAACATTTGGTCCACCAACCGCAACATGTTTATCAGAGCGTAAATGCTTATTTTTAAGAAGATATCCCAAAGAAATAACTTCTTGCCATGAAATAGTCCAAACAGTCCTATTTTGGCCAACTGGATAGAGAAAATGTATGTGAGTTCCAACCAAACCTGCTGGATGAGGTCCAATAAATTGATTGTAATTAATCCCATCTACGGATTGATCAAAATTATTATTTTGATATGAGCAAAACGTTTTTGAGTCACCATAAAGAGATTGAATAAAATTCAGGCCACTGTTAAAAAGCTCTTGGTCTAGCTGAATTAGTTCATAGGGATCGACTGATAGTGGATTTGTATCGCATGCATTAATAAAAATTGCTGAAGGTAATTCATTCGGTTCAGGCATTCTGTTGTATGGTCGCGTACGAAAATATGCCAAAGCTCCAGTATCAGTTAAAAATTCAACTGGACTAGAATAGTCATCAAGATTGAATTTGATTGGATCGGCAGAATCATCAGTTTCTATAATCATTGATAGAAATCTTCTCTTTTCTCCTCTGTTTATTGATTTAACAACTCCTGATGACGGGGCAGTAATATAAGTGCCTGGATTTTTTTTATTTTCAAATAATTTTTGACCAGAAATGATGCTATCACCTTCATCTACCATCATGGTGGGTTTAAGGCCTACAAAATCAGCTCCTAGTATTGCAATGGAGTTAATTGAAGTAGAGGAATCAACATCCGAAGATGGAATTCCGGAAATTGGTAAATTAAGGCCTTTTTTGGTTTTAATCACAACACCCTTCAGTAAAAGATGGGTGAATTATAAATGGAAATATCAGCTGTTTCTATACTGAATCTTCAATTGCTTTGGGAAATCTTTGCAAGTCTATTGAAGCAACTTTTTTTGTGAGATTGAGGACTTGCTTAGTGTAGCCATATTCATTGTCATACCAGCAATATAAAGTGATTTGATTACCGTCAGCTATGGTAGCTTGGGAATCAATAATTGTTGCATATGGGCTTGAATAAAAATCAGTAGATACAGCTTCAGGTGAATTAGTATATCCAATAATTTCTCTGTACTTACTTGCAAAAGCTGATTTTTTTAAGAATTCATTTAGCTCATCTCTCTCAACAGAGGTGTCTAAATTTAAAACTAATACTGCCAAACTTACATTAGGAGTTGGAACCCTGATTGCATTACCAGTTAACTTGTCTTTAAGCTCAGGAATTGCTTTAGAGACGGCCTTTACAGCACCTGTGGTTGTAATAACCATATTTAATGGAGCGCTTCTTCCTCTTCTATCGCCTTTATGAAAATTATCAATTAAATTTTGATCATTGGTGTATGAGTGAACAGTTTCAATGTGGCCATTAGATATGCCGTAGTTATCACTGATAAGTTTGAGTACTGGCACTATGGCATTCGTAGTACATGAGGCAGCTGAAATTATCTTATCTGATTCTTGCAAAGCAGAATCATTCACTCCAAAAACTATATTTCTAATATCACCTTTAGCAGGCGCAGTTAATATAACCTTTGATGCACCGCAGTTTAAATGCTGAGATAGTGTATCTTCATCACGCCAAATTCCAGTATTATCAATCACAATTGGAGAATTGATATTTAAATCTGAATAATTAACATCCGAAGGTGAATTTGCATATATAAATTTAACGGGATTGCCGTTAATAACCAAAAGCTCATTCTCTAAATCAACCCTGATAGTTCCATCAAATCTTCCGTGCACGGAATCCCTTCTTAATAAACTTGCACGTTTGATTAAGTCATTTTCACCAGTTCTTCTTACAACCACACCCTTTAGACGGAAATAATTTCCAGGACCTGTTGTTTGTGCAAGCATTCTTGCCATTAACCTTCCTATCCTACCAAAGCCATATAGGACTATATCTTGAGGTTGATCGGGTCTTTTGAGATCTATACTGTCAACATGTATTTGCTCTTGTAAAAAATCATCAATTGAGTCCGGATTATTTGGAAGATCTTGAAAAAAAGTGCACCTCATTGCAAGCTCGCCTATATCTACTTCGCAGTCAGGCAAATCCATTTGACTCAGTCTTTCTAATAATGGATATGTCTCTAGCTCACTTAGTTCGTTCTCTTCGATTTGTCTAACGAATCTATGAGCATGCATAATATCTATAGGAGATTTATTAACAAGAGATTGTCCATAAATCATGATATGAACTCCGTGACGATACAGTCTTCCTACAATAGGGACCATTAACTCAGCCAAACCCTCTCTCCACTTCCAGTCTCCAAAGTAATCATCGATTTTTTCGCGAGAACGTAAATCGGGATTTTTGGTGAGATCAGTCATTATTTATTTTGCTTGATATTTATTAATATGATGTTGAGTGTTACCAAACATTGAATCAATGGCAGTGAATCTTTTTAGGTAGTGACCAATGGACATTTCATTACTGACACCCATTCCTCCATGCAGTTGAACTGCGTGTTGGCCAACCAATCTTCCAGCTTTACCAACTTGAACTTTGAGAGCTGATATAGTCTTTCCAGTCTCAGGGTCATCTGAATCAAGTTGCAGAGTAGCCTTAATTAATAAAGATTTAGTTAGCTCAGTTTCAATGAACATATCAACCATGCGATGCTGCAAAACCTGAAAATTACTAATTGGTTGTGCAAACTGTTCTCGTTCTTTTGTATATTGGACAGTTTTCATATAGGAGGATGTCATTGCACCTACAGCTTCTGCGCTTATACATAAAATAGAAAGATCCACCATTTGATTAAACAATGTTGCAGCCTCATCACCTAAAGCCAAGATTGATTCAGAATTCAATGAAATATTTTCAAAAGATAATTCACCGCAAGTCTGTCCATCTAAAGTTTTGAAGCTTTGAACAGATAGACCTTCAACATCTGCATCAATAATAATTAATGCAGGAGAATTATCATGAGTTGCAAGAACTATAAATTGATCTGCATTACCACCATTCAATACTAATGACTTAGATCCATTGAGAATAAACGTATCCCCATCTTTAGATAAAGTGGTTACACAATCTAAAAAATTATATCCAATATTCGGTTCGGCATAAGCGACTGATACTTGATGTTCACCTGAAATAATTTTTTCGATGATAGAAGCTTTTGCTGGATGATTTGAACCTTCTAAAATTGTACCGCTCATTACCACAGAGCTTAGATAAGGCTCAACTACAAGAGCTTTTCCAAATTCTTCAAATAATACTGTAAGTTCAATAGGTCCAAAATTAAAACCACCATTATCTTCCTTGAATGGAACTGCTAACCAGCCAAGCTCAGCAAACTGTTTCCAATTATCTTCGCTATAACCAGATTCAGACTCTAATATTTTTTCTCTATCAATAAAATCATAGTTAGTTTCACAAAACTTAAGAACTTGCTCACGCAGCATGTTCTGCTCATCAGAATAATTTAAATTCATCTTTAAACTCCCAGTATAGCTTTAGCAATAATATTTTTTTGAATCTCATTACTTCCACCATAGATTGAAGTTTTTCTATAGTTTAAATACTGAGCAACTGATGGACTCGCATAGTCAGGACCAGCTGGCGTTCTATTAGACTCAAAACCCTCAGGACCTTCATATGGAAGAATGTACTGCCCAGCTGCTTCAACAAAAAGTTCAGTCAATCTTTGTTGGATTTCTGTACCTCTAATCTTTAAGATTGAAGATTCCGCTCCTGGGTGGCCGCCCTCAGCGATAGCTGCCAAAGTCCTTAACTCTGTAAACTCCAACGCAGCAAGATCAATCTCTAATTCAGCAATTTTTCTAGATAGGTCAGAATCATCATGATTAATAGTGATATTCTTTAATTTTTCTAATTGATTTTTAACAACCGGAACTCCAGCAATACCAAATCTTTCGTGAGCAAGAAGGAATTTTGCATAAGTCCAACCCTTACCTTCTTCACCTATTAATTGATCGGCGGGAACCTTCACGTCAGTAAAGAAAACTGAGTTAACCTCATGATCTCCATCGATCGTAATAATAGGTTTAACTTCTATTCCTGGGGTATTCATATCGATTAAAAGAAAAGAGATGCCTTCTTGTTTCTTTTGGGTGGTTTCTGTTCTAACCAAACAAAAAATCCAATCTGCATGTTGAGCAAGAGTTGTCCAAGTTTTAGAGCCATTCACAATATAGTGATCGCCATCTAAGACAGCTTTAGTTTTTAATGAAGCCAAATCAGAGCCTGAGCCTGGTTCTGAATAACCTTGGCACCACCATGTATTGAACTCGAGAATATCTGGTAAAAATCTATCTTTCTGCTCTTGGTTGCCAAATGTATAAATAACGGGGCCAACCATGCTTAGACCAAAAGGCAATATTGTTGGACATTGAGCCAAAGCAAGCTCATTGAGAAATAGATAAATTTGAACAGGAGACCAACCGGTTCCACCATATTCAACAGGCCAGTTGTAACCCATCCAACCCTTGCTATGAATAAATTTATGAAAATCAATCTGATCTTGTTTTGTAAGCGCTATGCCCTTTTCGCGTTTTTCCCTCACATGTGCAGGGTATTCTGATCCATTTAAACCAGCTCTAATTTCTTCTTGAAATTGAAGATCTTGTTCTGAAAAGCTTATATCCATGTTAGTGTTCCTGTTTTTAGATTATTCTTTAGCCGCAAATTATACTGCACGATATGTTAGAAAAACAGCATGAACCAATAGCATTTGAGCTAGCTCAATCTGTAAAAACACACAATCACAAGATTCTGTACCTTTGTAATTCAGATAAAGAGGCTAGACTGATAAAAAATGAACTCAAACTGTTTCTAGATGATAGTGAAATTGGATATTACCCTGAAAGAGAAATACTTCCATATGATAGATTTTCAACTGCAGATTCAATCATTCAAAAAAGAATTAAGCTTTTAAATTCTGATAAATCAAATATCAACTTAATTATTACCAGTTGTATTAATCTGTTTGAAAAATTACCGTCAAAAAAATTTTTTGTTGCTAGAAAAAGCTTTAAAACCAACGACTTGTTAACAATCAAAGATTTAACAACAAGTTTGGATTCCTTAAATTATGAACGAACAGATAAAGTTAATGCAATAAATCAATACGCCGTCAGAGGCGGCGTTGTTGACTTTTACTCAGGATTTCATCTTAACCCTGTAAGGGTTGATTTTTTTGGAGATCAAATTGATGAAATAAGAGAGTTTGATCCATTGACACAAAATATGACAAACAAAATCTCTGAGTTCCAACTCTTTAGTGGCTCGGAAGTTAGCTTAGATGATGAATCAATCGGTAAATTTAAAAAAGCCTGGAGAAATTATTTTCAAAATCATGATGAAAGACATTGTGAAATATTTCAATGCTTGGCTTTGGGAAAATACCCTGAGGGATATGAGATATATAACCCTCTTATACAGCTGGGTGATTCTAATTTAATGGATTACTTTTCTGGATTTAAACTTATTAAATCTCATCAAATAGATCAGATATTAACCTCTCATCAAGCTTTTGTTGAGGAGAGATATCTCGAAGAATCAATTGACTCCTCTAGGCCTATATTAAAACCTGAGGACTATATTTTCGAAATTGAAGATCTGCAAGCTTATTTGAAATCAGCTGATCAATTAAGTTTTTCAGATTCAAATCTAGCTATAGACTATTCCAAAGAAAAAGATATTCAATTAAAAGAACTCATAGAAAAACAAGTAAATGGATTAATCGACACACTTCTAATCACTTCATCTGAGCAAACTAAATTAGATCAAATCAACAAGCAATTTAAGACAAATATTGCCTCTCTTCCATTTGCTCTTCAGAATGGAATTTTTAGTTGTATACATTTACCTGTTCGTTCATTTATTAGCAAAAATGGAAAGTTTGCTCATTTAAATTTGGATGAGGTGATGAATTCAGAAATATTGAATCTAGAATCTACCCCAGCAAATCAAGATTCGCTTATAGAAAAATTTGAAAATCCATTTCATGATGATGAACTTGTTATACACGTTGATTATGGCGTAGGTATTTATAAAGGCTTAGAGCTTTTAAAAACTAATTCAAGCGAAGAAGAATATATTCAAATTGAATACCTTGAAAAAGAAATTTTATATGTTCCGATTAGACAGGCTTATTTAGTTTCCAAGTTTCAGGTATCACAATCTCATGGAGTCCGTCTTGACTCTCTATCTTCTGCTAAATGGAAAATCAAAAAAGATAAAGCAAAAATTAAGGCTCGAGATCATGCGGCGGAGTTACTTGATATTGAATCTAGACGTTCAGTGGCAACTTCACATCAGTTAATCTGCGAAGAAAAATCTTATCAAGAATTTGATAAAGATTTTCCATATGTTCTAACGGCAGATCAAGTTAATTGTATTAAGGATATTTTAAAAGATATGGCTCTAATTAAGCCTATGAATAGAGTTATATGTGGAGATGTTGGATTTGGAAAAACTGAAGTCGCAATGCGAGGTGCATTTGTTGCAGTGCATTCAAAAAAACAAGTAATGGTTCTTGCGCCTAGCACTGTTTTAGCCAAACAACATTTAGAAAGCTTCACAAAGAGGTTTGTTAACTTTCCTGTAAATATAGAACTTTTAACCAGGCATACCTCATTAAAAAATAAATCAAAAATATACGATGATTTTAAAGATGGGAAAATAGATATTTTGATTGGCACACATGCATTATTAAATCATGATATTTCTCTTGAAAATCTTGGCCTATTGATAATTGATGAGGAGCATCGTTTTGGGATAAAACAAAAAGAGATAATTAAATCAAGGCAGTCAACAACGCATATTTTATATATGTCGGCTACACCAATACCCAGAACATTAAATCTTGTATATTCAGGATTAAAAGACTTCTCATATTTATATACACCTCCTTTAGAAAGGCTGAGTGTAAGAACTTTTTTAAATACTCAGAATCAGCAAATTATTAAGAATGCAATTGATAGAGAGCTAGCTCGAGGTGGGCAAGTATTTTTGGTACAAAACGATATATCAAAAATGGAAGGCCTAAAGACTCAAATTAAAAATTTAGTACCAGAGGCAAATATTGATATTGCTCACGGAAAATTATCAAAAAAAGATATTACAAATACAATGAATGGGTTTAATTCTAATTCAATAGATATTCTTATTTGCACAACAATAGTTGAAATGGGATTAGATATCCCGAATGCAAATACAATGATTGTGATTGATGCTCATAATTTTGGTCTATCACAGTTACATCAATTGAGGGGTCGAGTTGGAAGATCTATGCGACAAGCGTACTGTTATTTATTAATTCCAACTCCAGACCTTAAAAAAGCACCTAAAGCAAAACTAGATTCTTTGGTTAAATATTCCGATCTTGGATCTGGCTACTTTATTGCTCAAGAGGATTTGGAAATTAGAGGTGCTGGAGATTTTCTGGGTGTAAAACAAAGCGGTCATATAGAAGCTATTGGTCTGAGCATGTATCTCTCAATGTTAAAAAATGCAGTTAGTGATCTTAAGGGTCATGAACAAGAAAAGATATTAGACACTGAAATTAACTTTAATGATCGAGCTTTAATTCCGGATACTTATTTACCAGTTGCAAATGAAAGATTAAAAATTTATAGATCTTTGAATGATGCTAAAAGCGATGAAGAAATTAATAAAATTCTTGAAGCGCTCAAAGATCGTTGCGGTAAACCAAATGAAGATTTATTAAATCTCATTGAAAGTTCAAAACTAAGAATACTTGCAAATAAAGTAGGTATTAAAAAAATCTATTCGAATCTAGAGAATGCAATGATTACATTTAATGATAATTTAACAGATCAAGTTTATAAAAAATTAATTGGATTGATTCAAACTGGATCAGCTAAGATAAAACTTGATAAAGAAAATAAAATCACTCTTGATGTTTCTGAAACAAATAATAAAAGAATCGCTGTTGCTGGGCTCCTGAATGAACTCATTTAAATTGCTTGCAACTTTATTTATGTATGGCTTGAGCTCTTTTGCTTACAGTGAGAATGATAAAGAATATATGATCGAGGTGATCGTTTTTGAGCAACTTGAAATAATCGGCAATGAAAAGCTTGAACCAAAAAATTTAAACCTAATAGACATCAAAACTATAGCATTATTGGACAAACCTAAAATTGTTGTTAATGAAGAAATAATTTCACAATCTTTTAACCACGATCATCCTGGCTTTTTAGTAGATCAGCAAACAATCGATCAAATGATAGATGAGCGAACAATTGAAGACTCTGATCCCCCACCATCATCAAAAAAAATAGATGAAACAAAATGGTATGAGAAACAACAAAGCCTTAATCAGCTCAATAATATTTATCGACGCCTTGATCGAAGAAAAGAATATCGAATCCTTCATAAAGCATCTTGGCTCCAACCTGCTTTGAGTGAGGATAGCTCTCCCTTTGTGTATGAAATATTTGGCAATAATGGATTTTTAATTAAGCTTTACCAAAGCAGGTATTTGCATCTTGATGTGATTGCTTATCTTGAAGGCAATTTGAAGCCAGAGAATAATCAAGAGTTGATCAAAGAAATAAGATTTGATGCTCTAAAAAGATCCATTCCAGATAATGTTAAAAAGCATGAAATCGAGATAGGCTCTGAAATAATAAACTCAGATGAAATATTTAAAATTGAGCCTGAAATAGCTGAGACTAGAGCAGATTCATCCGAAGTTGTAAAACTCGGTGAAGTAAAATATTTACTAAGTGAAGAAAGGAGAATTTTTAAAAATGAAGCTCACTATTTTGACCACCCAAAGATAGGTGTCATTATTTCAGTTTACGATTCATCCTTATAAAAAGCATTTTCATCTAGGCTATGGTCTGTCATATCCTTAACACCAGCCAGTTCTGGCAGTGTTTCTAAAAGAGTTTTTTCTATGCCATCTTTCAATGTCACGTCAACCATTCCGCAACCCTGACACCCCCCTCCAAATTGAAGAATGGCATACATATCGTCTGTTATTTCCATGAGACTCACCACACCACCGTGAGATTCAAGCATAGGATTGATTTCGTTATAAATTACATAATTAACCCTATCTTCTAAAGGGCTATCGGGTGATATATTAGGCAGTCTTGCATTTGGAGCTTTGATGGTAAGCTGGCCGCCAAAATTATCTACATCATAGTTAACTTCAGCATCTACTAGGAAAGGAATACTTCTTTCTTCCACATATACGGAAAGTTTAGGCAATGAAATTAAAGTATCTGAGGGAACTAATTCATCAGGTTTGCAGTAAGCTAAACAAGTTTCTGCATTGGGTGTGCCTGGGTCAGAAATAAAAACCCTGACAGCAGTACCAGGCTCATTCTTATCTTCGATTAACTTGGCTAGATAATCTTCGGCAGTATTTGTTATTGTGATAATCTTGCTTGTCATAATATGTGGTTTAAAAGAATACTAGCTTCGTTAATGGGTGTGCGTTCGTCGAGAGATCTTGAAGATGATCTTAACAATTTCAGCATTCCTAAATTTATTATTCTATTTCTAACCTTAAATGTAGTTTTTATTGCCTTTATTATACTCGCAATTAATTTGATATGAATAAGCTGGCCAAATTCTGTCACGAACTAAGCAACTACACAGAAATTAAGCCTGAGATTTATTTATCACCAGCAACTGGCTATAGAGCAAGAGCTGAGTTTGGTTTCAGCAATCACTGCTACACAATGGTAGAAGATGAGAAGAAGAAATATATGGATAGATCATCGATTCCTCATCCATGTATTCAGCAGCTAATGCCTAATTTGCTATCTAGAATTAATGATTCTGAGTTAATGCAAAAGAAATTGTTTCAAATAAATTTTAGAACCTCCGGAACAAGAGTTTTAGTCACACTGATTTACCATAAACCACTTCAAAAAGATTGGATGCAAGCTGCAAAAAAAATTCAAGATAATTATAAAAACCTATCTCTAATTGGAAGAAGTAAAAAACAAAAAGTGTTAATTGGTGGAGAAGATCTCGAGGTTATCTGCAATTACGCCAACTCTAGTTTCAAGATCTTACAAAATGATTTAGTTTTTTTTCAACCTAATTTCTATCTTTACTCTTTCATGGTCTCATTTATTACCAAGCAACTTGAGGGCGCCAAGGATTTATTAGAGCTATATTGTGGCTGTGGAGGCTTCACTCTACCCTTGGCATCTAAATTTAATAAAGTTTTTGCAACAGAAAATAATAGACATTCAATTAGACTGCTAAAAGAATCCATAAAATTAAATAACCTTTCTAATGTTGAAACTGCAAGGCTCTCAGACGATGAAACAGCATCTGCGCTTGCCAATGAACGACCATTCAGAAGATTAGAAAATATTGATATGCAATCCTATCAATTTAGTCATATTTTAGTGGATCCACCTCGAGCTGGATTAAGCGATGAGACAATTACTCTATCAAAAAAATTTAAAAATATGATTTATATTTCTTGTAACCCAGAAACATTTCTAAGAGACGTAGTAAAAGTAGAGAGAAATATTGAAGCGATTGCTATTTTTGATCAATTTGCTAATACGCAACACTTAGAAGTTATTGCATTGCTGAAATAGTAAAATTCTAAATTTTATTATTTGATTTATTTTTATTTGAAGTGATATTTTGACTATTCTTTTGTGCAGTCTGCTTTAGCTTTGCCTCAGCAAGCATCCAGTCAACTATCTTATCCTCTTGATCTTTTGAGGTGGCTTGCAGGAGCTTTTTGTGAAGAAAGTCCATTGTTCGTGAGTAGCTAGCCATAGCTAAATAATACACTAAGATATTGCCTTGAGAAATGGAGATGAGATACTAAGATTTGAAATGTTAATACAGTTAAACCAAAAGCAAATAAAACTCCAAAATGAGCTTCAAGAATATTTTGAAAACTTAATTACCCCTGCTCTCAAATCAGAGCTGAATCAACCAGAATATTTCGAAGGTGGTGGGCCTGAATTTAAGAAGGCCATGAGAACCATGGGTTCTGATGGATGGATAGGCTTAAGCTGGAAAAAAGAATTTGGCGGCAAGGAGTTGAGCTCAATTGAGCAATACATCTTTGTAGAGACAGTCATGAGAACTGGCTTCCCCTTCCCCTTTTTAACGACTGAATCTGTTGGTCCTATGATTGCAGAACATGGCTCTGAATGGGCAAAGGAAGAAATTGCAACCAAGATTCTTAAAGGTGAACTGATTTTTGGCATTGGTTACTCAGAACCAAATTCAGGGACTGACTTAGCATCATTGCAAACCAAAGCTATAAAACAAGAAGATGGATATCTTATCAATGGTCAGAAGATGTGGACAAGTTTAGCTAATTTCTCTGACTATATTTGGTTAGCAACAAGGACTGATTTTGAAGCCAAAAATCATAAAGGCATCTCTATGTTCATTGTTCCAACCAATGATCCTGGATTTTCCATGTCTGCAATAAATACCTTGGGAGATGTTCGAACCAATGCAACATTTTATGACAATATTCATGTGCCAGAAACTCACCTTGTGGGAGATCTCAACCAAGGCTGGTCATTAATAACAAGTCAGCTTAACTTAGAACGCCTTGCGCTTGTTAATCATGGGCCCGTAGAAGAACTTTATAAGGATGTCTTAAAAACTGCTCAATCTACAAAAATTAATAATGATCAATGTTTAAGTGATCTGTCATGGGTTAAACATAACTTTGCTAAAGTTCATTCAGGTATTGAAGCTTTAAAATTGATTTGTTGGAAACAAACTTGGATCATGGAATCAGGTCAATTAAATATGGCTGAGGCATCTGTTGCAAAGGTCTATGGATCTGAATTTTTTATTGAGGCATACAGACTCTTAATGGAAATCATGGGTGAGCTCAGCATTCTAAAAAATGACTCTGATTTAACAATCTTAAATGCGAGACTTGAACGCATGTACAGAACTGCTTCAATTCTAACGTTTGGTGGTGGAACCAATGAAGTCCAGCGAGATATTATTGCAATGGCTGGATTGTTAATGCCAAGGACACGCTAATGGATTTTTCTGAGCAATTACATCAAGCTGAAATCAGGGATTCATTAGAAAAGATTCTCAGCGAGCATTGCTCGCAAGAAAACTTAAAAGAATATGATTCAAAGTTTAAACATGATAAAAATTTACTTTCTTTATTGTCTAGGAATGGTTATTTAGGATTAGGCCTAAATGAAAAATACGGTGGTAGTGGAGAAGATCTCTATGATCTGGGTATATTGTTTGAGCAGCTGGGATATCATGCTGCGCCATTGAGTTTAAGCGGTTGCTTGGTAGATGTAGCTCAAACAATGCAGAAATTTAGCAATGAAAGATCTTGCAAAGAAATACTCAGCTCAATCATTGCGGGTGAAATCTACACCTCAGCAATTTTAGAGCCTTCAAATCAAGATCCTGAAAATCCAATGACTACAGCTACAATAGAAAATGATCAGCTGATAATTTCAGGAACTAAATATTTATCTGAAATATCATCAATGGCTAAAAGTATTCTTATTTCAGTTAATTCAAGTGAAGGTGTTTTATTGGTGCTGGTTGAATCAGATAAAGTTAAATTAACAGAGTTAGCTAGCACGGCCAATTCTCCTCTTTTTAAAGTAGAGCTAGATTCAGTGAGAATAAGTAAAGAATCTATTATTCATGAGCAAGGACGGGGTTTAGAGGCTTTGAGGTACCTCATTCAAATAAACATGGTTATGAGAAGTTATATTGCACTAGGTATTACTGAAAAGATGACATCATTAGTAGCGAGATATACATCTGAGAGAGAACAATTTGGCAGAGTGATCGGAACATTCCAAGCTGTATCGCATAGAGCTGCAGATTGTTTTATAGAGCTTGAATGCTTGAGACTTGTCAATCAGCAGGCCTCTATAAACTTAAACGCTAACCTTGATTGTGAAAATAATGCCTTGGTATCAAAGATTTGGGCTGGTAATGCCTGTCATAAAATCAGCTACTCAGCCCAACACTTGCATGGAGGAATGGGGGTTGATAAAGATTATGTCCTATGGAGATACTGCTTGTTAGCTAAAGAATGTGAGTTAATTAACGGTTCGGCTAGCCAAAATATTGACAGGCTGGGCGTAAATTTAACTACAAATCAGTAAGTTATAACTGTTCAGCTAGCTCAGGCAAAGCGTTGAATAAATCAGCAACCAAACCATAATCAGCTACTTGAAATATGGGTGCATCTTCATCCTTGTTGATTGCAACTATAACTTTTGAGTCTTTCATACCAGCTAAATGTTGAATGGCCCCACTTATGCCAACTGCGATATACAAGTCTGGAGCAACAATTTTTCCAGTTTGACCCACTTGATAGTCATTTGGAACAAATCCTGCGTCTACAGCTGCCCTTGAAGCGCCAACTGCAGCTCCCAGTTTATCCGCAATAGTTTCCAAGAGATGAAAATTATCTCCTGATTGCATGCCTCGTCCACCAGAGATAACTATACTTGCGGCAGTAAGTTCTGGTCTATCGCTTTGCGCAATTTCTTCGTTTACAAATGAAGATAAGTCAGAAACTCCATCAGCCGATATTGATTCAATAGAGGCAGATCCACCGCTAGCATTGGCTGGATCAAAGGCAGTAGCTCTGACAGTAATGACTTTGGTTGAATCGCTAGATTTGACTGTAGCTATGCAACTACCAGCATATATTGGGCGTTTGAATGTATCTTCTGATACAACTTCAGTGATTTCAGAAATTTGCTGAACATCAAGTAATGCACTTAGCCTTGGCAAAACATTCTTACCAAAAGTTGTAGCTGGAGCAAAAATATGAGAATAATCATTAGCAATTGATTTGATTAAATTTGCTGTGCTTTCGGCCAATTGATTTTCGTAGGCAGAGTCATCAGCTAAAATAACTTTTTCAACACCATCTACAGCTGCGGCTTCATCTGCAACAGATTGACAGGCATTCCCGGCTACAAGTATATGAACTGCACCACCAATTACATTTGCAGCTGCTACAGTATTAAGGGTTGCAGGCTTAAGGTTAGTATTATCGTGTTCTGCTATGACCAATGTACTCATGAAATCACCTTTGCTTCATTTTTTAATTTACCAACTAATTCTTCAACTGACTCAACCTTGATTCCCTCTTGTCTTGCGGCTGGTAATTCAACCGAGAGCAATTCCATGCGAGGTGCAGTATCTATACCCATGGCATCAATGGGTTGAACATCTAATTCTTTTTTCTTTGCTTTCATAATATTAGGCAATGATGCATATCGAGGTTCATTCAATCGCAGGTCAGTAGTAATAATTGCTGGAAGTGATACTTTTACAGTTTGCAAACCACCATCAATTTCTCGAGTAACCGACGCTGAATCTCCATCAATAGAAATTTCCGAGGCAAAGGTTGCTTGCCCATAATTTAATAAAGCAGCAAGCATCTGACCTGTTTGATTGTTATCGCCGTCAATAGCCTGTTTCCCAAGAATAACAATTTTAGGAGCCTCAGCTTCAATAACTTTTGCTAAGGCTTTAGCAATTGCCAATGGCTCAAGTAAGGAATCTGTTTCAACTAAAATTGCTCTATCAGCGCCTAAAGCTAAAGCAGTTCTTAGCTGCTCCTGAGAATCTGATTTACCAACCGTGACAGCAATAACTTCAGTTGCTGTACCAGCCTCTTTTAACCTTACGGCTTCTTCAATGGCTATTTCACAAAAGGGATTCATCGCCATTTTCACGTTGTTAAGATCAACATCTGATTGATCTCCAAGAGGCCTAACTTTAACGTTATAATCAACAACGCGTTTTATGGGTACTATTATTTTCATATGTAGAGCTCGTTTAATTTGATACTATTATATTTACTTATAATTTATTATCAATTTTTAATATAATATTATTCGATCGATGGTTATGTAAGGGATATAATTGTAATGTTTTTTTACTACTAAAAAAAGAGGGAGCTAACTCATGGAAAGAGAAGTAATGGAATATGATGTTGTCATAGTTGGAGGTGGTCCATCCGGATTAAGTGCAGCAATAAAACTTGCACAATTGTCTAAAGAAAACGATAAACCACTAGAAATTTGTTTGCTTGAAAAGGGTTCTGAAATTGGAGCTCACATATTATCAGGCAATGTTTTTCAACCAACCGCACTGAATGAATTAATTCCAGACTGGAAAGACAAAAGCTGTCCTTTAAATGTACCGGTAAAAAAAGATAAATTAATGTTTCTATTCGAAAAATTTGGAATATCTATCCCCTCTTTTGTAATGCCTCCAATGAATAATCATGGAAACTATGTGACCAGCTTGGGTAATTTATGTCGCTGGCTTGCAAGTCAAGCTGAGGAGATGGGCATTGAAATCTTTCCTGGCTTTCCAGCAAGTGAAATTCTTTATGAAAATGACAAAGTTGTTGGTGTTAGAACTGGAGACATGGGTGTTGGTGTTAATGGTGAACAAAAACCAGGGTTTGAAGCAGGAATAGACATCAAAGCAAAATACACAATATTTGGTGAAGGTTGTCGTGGTCATTTGGGCAAACAACTTATAGGTAAATTTGAACTAGATAAAGATAAAGATCCTCAGCACTATGGAATAGGTTTTAAGGAAGTATGGAAAGTTAAGGATGAAGTTCATGAAGAAGGATTGGTAATACATACCAATGGTTGGCCTAGTGCAAAAAATACACCAGCTGGCTCATATTTGTACCATGCAGATAATAACGAAGTTTATTTAGGATACGTAGTCCCACTAGACTACGAAAATCCTCATTTAAGTCCTTTTGATGAATTTCAAACCTGGAAAACTCATCCATCTATACGACCCTACTTAGAAGGTGGAGAAAGATTAACTTATGGCGCTAGAGCATTGATTAAAGGCGGTCTCCAGTCACTACCAAGTATGGAGTTTCCTGGTGGAGTTCTGATCGGCGATAATGCTGGGACGCTTAATTTTTCAAAAATTAAAGGCTCCCATACAGCAATGAAATCTGGAATGCTTGCTGCAGAAGCAATTTTTAAAAATATTGATTCAGAGAACTCTTTGCAATTTGATGAGATGATTGCAAACAGCTGGATACATACAGAACTCCATAAATCTAGAAACTTTGGACCTATGTTTCATAAATTTGGTGCTTTGCTCGGGGCAGCTTTCAATGCTATTGATCAACTTATCTTTAGAGGAAATCTACCCTTTACCTTGCGACATACAACACCAGATTATGCTTGCCTTAAGCCTGCTGCAGATATGCCAGTAATTGAATACCCAAAACCAGATGGCAAAATTAGCTTTGATAAATTAAGCAGTGTTTTTCTCTCCAATACTTACCATGAAGAAGATCAGCCTTGTCATTTAACATTAAAGGATGCATCAATTCCCATACTGCAAAATCTACCAATGTATGCTGAGCCAGCCCAAAGATATTGTCCGGCAGGAGTTTATGAGGTTGTTGAAAAAGACTCTGGTCCTGAATTTGTCATCAATGGACAGAACTGTGTGCATTGTAAAACATGTGACATCAAGGACCCTTCTCAAAATATTACCTGGGTTACACCTGAGGGTACAGGCGGTCCTAATTATCCAAATATGTAATGAATAAAATTTACCTATTTGTTATAGCTTTCTTGCTGATTGGGTGCGCAGCGGAATCACCTGAAATTCAATTTGAATCATTGCTAGATTCAGAATGGTTGAAAATTGTTGAGGATAATCCTGTCTATGCATCAAGCATGGGAGATCTGAGTAGAAATACTGAATGGTCCGATACCTCAGTTGAGAATATTTACTTAGATCATCAACATAATTTAGATATATTAAATCAACTAGAAGAATTAGATGTTGCTAGTTTCAGTGAAGATAATAAAGTTAATTACTCTTTATTTAAGAAGCAATATGAAAATTCTATTGAGGCTCATAAGTATAAAACCTATTTAATACCATTTAGTCATAGGGGTGGTATTCAGCTTCAACATGAAACCACGAGTGTAGTTCCGCTTAGAAATAAACAACATTATTTAGACTGGATAGAAAGAATTTCAAAAATTGATGTGTTGGTTGATGCTGCCATTGCTAAGGCAAAAATAGGTATTAGTGAGGGAATAGTCCCACCAAGATTTCTCATGCAAAAAGTTTATAAACAAATAGAATTACAAGCTTTTATCGATCCTACTGATAGCCCCTTCTATAGAACTTTTATAGAAATGGACAGATCGATTAATGCTGCTGATGTTCAAGAGGTTCAAGAAAAGGCTCTTGAAACCATCAAATCAAAGGTAATTCCAGCATATGTAAAACTTCATAGATTTTTTAAGGAAGAATATCTTCCAGCTTGCAGATCATCTATTGGCATTAAAGAAATCAATAATGGCAAAGAATATTATGAATTCTTAGCTAGAAAATTTACCACTACAAATCTAACTCCTAAAGAAATACATGAGATTGGATTGGCAGAAGTTGAAAGAATTAAAGGTGAAATGAATACTGTTATTAAAGAAGTTAAATGGGAGGGAACATTTAAATCTTTCTTAAATGACTTACGCACTAACCCTAAGTTCTACTATGAGACCTCAGAAGAACTATTTGAATCCTATCTTGCGACATCAAAAAGAATTGATCCGGAGCTGGTAAAACTTTTTAAAGTGCTGCCTTCTATGCCCTATGGCTTAAAACCCATTCCAATGGAAAGCGCTCCCGACACTACAACGGCTTACTATCAGCGACCTGCAGCAGATGGATCGCGTGCTGGTTACTACTACGTTAACTTGTACCGCCCAGAAGTAAGGCCTAAATACGAAATAGAGGTTCTTAGTGTGCATGAAGCCATGCCTGGTCATCATTTGCAAATAGCTCTAGCAATGGAACTTGATTTACCTAATTTTAGAAAATATGGAGGCATCACTGCCTTTGTTGAAGGCTGGGGGCTCTACAGCGAAAGACTTGGCTATGATCTTGGATTATACAAAGACCCCTACTCCAGATTTGGACAACTTACCTATGATATGTGGAGAGCAATTAGACTGGTAGTCGATACAGGAATGCATTACTTTGACTGGAGTAGACAAGATGCAATCAATTACTTTTTAGATAATTCAGCGAAAACAAAACAAGATGTAATGAACGAAGTTGACAGATATATTAATTGGCCCGGTCAAGCCCTCGCCTATAAAATTGGTCAATTAAAAATACTTGAACTAAGAACCAAAGCAGAAACTGAATTAGGTAAAAACTTTGATATAAAAGATTTTCATCATGAAGTTTTAAAAAGAGGAGCTCTGCCGCTGGATACTCTTGAGAAATATATTGATGAATGGATTGAAAGTAAATCCAATTAATTAAATAGCTATCAATTCTTAGCTTATGTTACTTCTCCCAGACTAAACTCTGAAGCAAAGCTTTTGAGAGTTAGTTGATCTGAAGAAGCGTTATCTTGTTTTAGTGCAATTTCTATTAATGAATAATATACAGAGCGAGAGATAAACCCCTCAATATTATTTCTTACATGCACAAATGGAATGTGTTCATCGCCTATTTTCTTAACTTCTAGTTTATGTTCTTTATTTAGAGGTATAGATAAATCTAAATTTGTTTTTAGAATAATATTTTCATGATCTGAATCTACCTCATAATCAATTATCATGTATGGAGCTAAATCTACTTTTACAAGCACCTTTTCAACAGGGGTAACCAAATAATAATTACCATCCTCAAATTTCAAAATTCTAGAGAAGAGGATTTTTAATTTATCCCTGCCAATGATTGAGCCTTGATAAAACCAATTGCCTTCCCTATCAATTTTCATCTCGACGCCCTCACACAAATCTGGATTCCAAAGATGCACTGGGGGATATTTTTCCTCAATTGAGTTTACAGATTGTAGGAGATCAGAGAAGTCCATATAAAGTTTGCAGTAAAATTAATAATCCTAATCCAGCAATAAAGACTGATGAAGCAAACTGGATATTATCAGAATGCTTATTAAATATATCACCCATTGAATGATGAGTTAATGCATAAGTCACAAAGGAAAACCATGCTGCAGTAATGATTGGAAAATATAACAAGTAGATAATAGACATTAGCGAACTTGGATCAAGATTTATAAAAGAGAACAAAGATACAGTAAATAAAAATGCTTTTATATTTAATAAATTAGTTACCAAACCAATAACAAAAGGATTTTTGAATAAGACCTTTGTGTCTTCAGATTTAGATGATTTTTTTGAAATAAAAAAGCTTATTCCAAGATAAAGCAAATATAAAGCTCCTAAACATTTGATAAAAAACTTAGCTTCTGCCGAGCTGTATATTAATAATGAAATTCCAGAAATAGCAAAAAAACAATGTATGAATATACCAAAACCAATCCCTAGAGCCGTGAGAAATCCTTGGGCTCTGCCTTTTGCAAATGATTGATGAAAAATAATGGCAGTATCTGGACCAGGAGACATTACCGCCAATAAATGAGCTAAAGCTGCTGAAAAGAAGATCATGATGAAATAATCTCAGGCTCTATTTCTAATTCAATATTAAATTTATTAAATATTTTTACTCCAATCTGATCTAGTAAGTTCTTAACATCATTAAATGTTGCTTCGCCATTATTGATAAGCACAAGTGAGTGATGCTCATAGATACGCAAAGTTTCAGGGATGCTTAATTCAGGTTTGATAAGCTCGATTAATCTAGCTGCGCTCAGTTTGGTCACTCCATTACCTTGCTCCCACCTATGACCAATTAAAAAATTTCTATCAAAATCATTGGTTTTTACTAAAGGATTTTTAAAAATACTGCCAACATTAGGCTCTAAGTTCGGATCAGGCAATCTAGAATTTCTTAAATTTTTTATAGACTCAGAAAGCAATTTCGGAGTAAGAGATTTTGCATCAATAGAATTATGTTTTAAATAATTAGCTAGAGCTGGATAACTCAAATCGGGTTCAAATGTTTTACTAAAAATAAAATTAACTTTTAAAATAATATAATTTTTTGATTTAAAGATTGAATTTCGATATTCAAATCTGCATTGGTCTCTTTCAATGGTTTCTTGCTGTTGTGATAGCAAATTAAAGCATTCAACACTATGAATAAATGAACTGACCTCAACTCCATATGCGCCAATATTTTGAACAGGTGCAGCACCCACAGAACCAGGAATATGAGTTAAGTTTTCTAACCCATATAAACTATTGTTTAAGCAGTATTCAATAAGATCTGCCCAATTCAATCCCCCACCTACAGAAAGGTAATCTTCATAAATTTTTATATCTTTAAAATTAACTTGAACAATGGTTTTAGTAAGATCTTTGTTCAATATTACATTTGTACAAGCGCCAAGAATTAATATCGAGTTATCTTTAATGGTATCTAATTTTGATAAATCCTCAGGAGTATCTATGCTTAAGAAATTTTTTGCCTTTACTGTTAAGCCAAAAGAATTAGAAATAAACATAGTTAATCAATCTTCTTAGCAAATGCATTTGCAGCTTCCAAGTCTTCAGAAGTATCAATACCAATAGGAGCCTCGCATTTAAAGTCTTGGACAAATATATCAAATCCATTGTCTAGAAATCGTAATTGTTCTAATTTCTCTGACTCTTCATTTGCAGTTGGCTCTAGTGAACTTAATGCTTGAAGAGTTTTATTACTATAGGCATATATACCAAGATGTTTAAAATGATTTTGAGAATCTGAGTTAAATGAGTTTGGTATCACAGACCTTGAAAAGTACATGGCTTTTTTTGAAATTGATCTTACAACTTTCACCTCATGGGGGCTATTAAAATCCATATCACCTGTAAATTGAATGCATGCGGTGGATATAGGAATCTCTTTGTTTATCAGCATAGGCAGTTGATTGATGATCTCTAATGGCATGAAGGGTTCATCACCCTGAAGATTAACAATCGGGATATCATCTGGTAAATCAAGTTTTTTTGCTGCTTCAGCAATTCTATCCATACCTGAGACATGATCCGGTGATGTCATCACGACATTAGCGCCCAAGGATCTGCAGTGATCTCCTATATCGTTACTATCAGTTGCGATATAAACACTTGCAGCATCAGAAGAATTAGCTAGATCTATGATGCGAGAAATTACAGTCCGTTTATTAATAATCGCTAACGGTTTATTTGGCAAACGAGTAGAGCCAGCCCTAGCCGGAACAATAATTACAAAAGAATTAGTCATTCAAGGAAAAAATTCTTTCCTCTATCATTCTAGGAATATCGTCTTCAACTGGATAGCCAATATTGCACTTAGGGCACTCCAAATGACTCTCTTTATCAATTAATTTTGATTTGCATCTAATGCATCCCATAATATTTAAAATATGCTCATCTATCATTTAACTTCTCCTCAAGCCTATCAATAAATTGTGATTCTATTTTAGACTCAATACTAAGATACCAAATCTTAGAATTGTTGAAATGCTTACATTTAGCAGCATCTTTTTCAGTCATTAATATAGGAAGGTGGTCAAGAAAATAAAGGTCCCTTTTATTATATTTGTGATGATCTGGAAATGGATTTTTATCAAACTCAAATCCCAACCTCAAAAGCAGATCAAAAAATCTATTAGGATTCCCCACCCCTGCGATTGCATGAACTTGATTATGCATTGGCCATTTATCAATTGAATACTCTTTTCCTGAATTTAAGTGGATAAATTTAGCAGGGCTAAGAGTCATTAAAATTTCATCCCCTTCAGTAGGACCGCCATTATTAACAATGAAATCAACCTCAGATAATCTTGATTTAGGCTCTCTTAGAGGTCCAGCAGGAAAAGCAAGGCCATTCCCAAGCCTTCGAGCTCCATCAATAACAGCAATCTCAATATCTCTGCCCATTGAGTAATGCTGCAATCCATCATCAGAAATAATTACATCAACCTCATGTTTTTCTTGAAGTTTTTTTGCAGCCCTAGATCTATTTTTATCAATAAAAAAAGGAATATTTAATTTAGCTAAAATTTGAGCCTCATCACCTGTTTGCTTGTAGGTAGTTTCAGAAGTCACTTCAAGAGTTCCAGAATACTTACCTCCGTAACCTCTGCTAACTAGTCCTGGTTTGAATCCACGATTTTGTAACTCCATTGCAATAAATTTTACTAAAGGTGTTTTGCCTGTTCCGCCCATGGAAATGTTACCAACAACCACAACAGGTTTAGGTGAGATCCAGACCTTATCGGGATTTTTAACATATGAATTCCTACGAGCCTTTACCAAAGCAGAGAAGACAAAAGTTAAAGGCGCTAAAATATATAGCCAAAAACTTTTGTTATACCATGCATCAATTAGATAGCCTTGTTGAGTTGGCTCTTCTGTAAATGTAGGCAAATACTCATGGCGAGCAGATTTTCCTGATTTCTTTTGTGGATCTTCAGAGTCATGAAATTTATTTTGGTAAAGACCTTTGTAAATACCATCATGATCGATTAATTCAGAGTGGGTGCCTGATTCAGCAACTGAGCCATTATCTAGAACTAAAATTTTATCGGCATTTTCAATCGTTGTAAGTCTATGAGCAATAACAATGGTTGTTCTATTATTTATCAATTGCTCGATTGCCTCTTGGACAATTAATTCAGACTCATTATCCAATGCTGAAGTAGCTTCATCTAAAATAATGATTGGTGAATCTTTGTAAAATGCTCTAGCAATTGCAAGTCTTTGACGTTGACCACCAGATAGCAAAACACCGTCATCACCTATTTCTGATTTAAATCCCTCTGGAAGCCTTGAAATAAACTCAGTACAGCCAGAAATCTCAGCTGCTTCTTTTAATTTTTGATCATCTATCTCACTTTCGCCATAGGCAATATTTTTTTCAATGGTGTCATTAAATAAAGTTGGGGATTGATTAACTATTGAAATAGATTTTCGAAGATGGCTAAGCTGATAATCAAGTATGCTCACATCATCTATTAGGATATCTCCTGAATAATCAGAGTAAAATCTTGAAATTAAATTAGCTATGGTTGATTTTCCAGACCCAGACTTTCCAACAATCGCAACTGTTTCATTTTGATTAATATCAAAATTTAAATTGGCTAAAACAGATTCTTTAGAATTATATGAAAAAGAAACATCATCAAACTTAATATTTCCTGTGATATTTGTGTCTATTTCGCCTTCATCGTCTTCTTCTTTTGCATCAAGTTGATCAAATATTTCAACCGCAGCTGCTAAGCCTTTTTGAATGACGGCATTAATATTTGAGAGCTGCCTAATTGGCTTCGCCATTAATCCAGCTGCAGTAATAAAGGCAACAAAATCCTCAGCACTGAGCTCTATACCTAATTGAGAGCCTAATGCAAAATAGGCAACTATAGATAATGAAATTGAAACCAACAGCTGAATAATTGGCGTTGCTAAATTGCTGGTTGCTTCAAGCTTTAAATTTTGATTTTTATTAGAGGCATTAGCAGCAAAGAACCTATCTTTTTCATATTTTTCTGCATTAAATGACTTTATTTCAAGGTTACCATCAACAGCTTCCGAGGCAAGATGTGTTACATCACCCATTGCGGTTTGGATTGTTTTTGCTAATTTTCTTAATCGTCGACCAGCAACATAAACAATTAAAGCTATAAAAGGAGTAGTTATTAATAAAAGTAAAGTTAACTTCCAATTCAAAGTAAGCATGTATGCAAGCAAGCCAACAAGCAAAAAGCCTTCTCTAACAAATGTCTTGATTGCATTAGAAGCTGCACCTGAAACTTGAGTTGTAGTAAAGGTAATTCTATTAATCAGTTGGCCTGATTGATTCTGATCAAAAAAATTTTTTGGTAGATTAATCAATTTAGAGAAAAGCTCAGATCTCAGATCATGAACAATGCCAAACCCGACTCTAGACATAAAATAGTTACCGATAAAAAACCCAGCCCCTCTTCCAATTGCAATAAAAATTAACGCCAAGACAAGGTAGATGCTGAAGTCATCTTGCTCAGAATTGATATATTCGATAATTCTCCTAATCCATTCAACAGCTGCAATATCGGCAGAAGCAAAAAGAATAAATCCAAAGATACTCAAGATAAAAGAAAATTTAAATCTAAAGGTATACGAAAATAGTCTTTTTAAAGGATTCATGACTAATCAGTATAAGTTTTAATCTGTATGTTTTGAAATCCCAGAGCTTGAAGACCATCCATCAAATTAATTACCCACTCATGAAAAGCTTTACTTTCAATCGAAAGAACTACTGCTTCTGATTTAGAAAAGCTTGAACCTACACCTGCAAGTAACTTATCAATATCTGACATGGTAAATTCTTGATTGTTAACTATGAATACTCCGGTCTCTAGCAAAATAATATTCTGAGAATTATTAGATAAAGATGATGAAAACGATTCAGATTCAGGCAGATCAAGGGTTAGATATTGGTTTGTTTCAATTTTTGATGTCACAACAAAGAAAATAACAAGCAAAAAGACAATATCAATTAGAGGCGTAATTTCAACTGAGAGAACTCGCTCTTTGTCCTTATAAAACTTCATTTTTTATATAAAAAATCTAAAAAAATTGATGTATTGGCTTGAAGAATTGACATAAGAATTACAGTTTTCTGTTCAAAGTATCTATAAAAAATTATAGCTGGGACAGCAATTATTAGCCCAAAAGCAGTAGTGATGAGAGCCTCTGAAATTCCTGCTGCAAGCAAATCAGTATTTGCAGATCCGTTAACATCAATGTTACTAAAAACAGTAATCATCCCAACAACAGTCCCCAAAAGACCAAGTAAAGGGCTGATGCTTGCAATGGTGCTAAGCATGGATAAGTTTCGCTCTAAAACCAATTTAATTTCAGAAGCCTTCTCCTCAGCTTTAATTTCAACAAATTCTCTTGGATTTAAACGATACTGATAACAATGTTGAAGCAAGTCACCCAATTGAGAGGTAGCTGCAATTTCCTGTTGGTTTTGGGTATGAAAAGAATCCTTCTGAATTAAATTTTGCGCCTGTCTTAATAAGCCTTTAGGGGCAACTAACCTTCTCTGGAGAAACCAAAGCCTTTCAAGCACTATTGATATAAGCAAAATAGAGCATACAAGCAATGGCCAGATAAACCATCCACCAGATATTAATAAATTATTCATTTTATGCTGACTTTAAGTCTCCATTCTCTATGCGAAATACTGCATCCAGTTTACCAGCATAATTTAAATCATGGGTTGCAACCACAATACCTATATTGTGATTTTTAGCTAATTTAATAGTTAAGTTTTGAATTACCTCTGCATTCTCTTGATCTAAATTACCAGTTGGCTCATCCATTAATATGAACTTTGGCTCATGAACAACTGCTCTGGCAATGGCAACACGCTGTCTCTCCCCTCCTGAAAGCATATATGGATAATTATTATGCAGTTTGCTAATACCAAGCTCATCAAGAATTTGCATAATTTTTTTTGAATTTTCTTTATCACTCTTATTACGAGCAATCTTAAAAACTAAATTACAATTTTCATAAACGGTTAAATCATCTAATAAATAATGAAATTGATAGGCATATCCAAATAATTTGCTTCTCATCAAATTAAAATTTTTAGCATTATCTGAAGATAAATTAATATCATTAAAATGTATGTTGCCTTGATCTGGAAACTCTAGGCCAGCCAGAATTTGTAAAAGGGTTGTTTTTCCACTTCCAGATGAACCAATAACACCAATAGCGTCTCCCTCTAAGATTTCCATTGAGATGTTTGAAAGAACGTCAGTAGAATGGCCGCCAGACTCATAAGTTTTGTAAATATTTGATGCTACAAGTTTATTCATGACGCAGTATAGTTACAGGCTTTAGTGACGCGGCTCGTGCTGCTGGAAAATATGAAAATATTAAACTCATCGCAAGCACAGATATAGATATATACATAAGTTGAGTTAACCTAAATTCATATGGAAAATAATTGATGAAGTAACTATCCATCAAGCTTCTATTAGCGAAAGACTCAATTAAATTAATAAGTTGATCTATATTTGGAGTCACTATCAGCCCTATCAACAAACCAATAAATGTACCTAAAAATCCAATAATTAGACCTAAATTTAAGAAGATAAATGTTAATTGAGTTTTAGAACAACCCATAGTTTTTAAGATGGCTATTTCTTTTTCTTTGGTTTTGACAGTCATGACAATAGTTGAGAGTATATTGAAGGCAGCAACCGTAATAATTAAAAAAAGCATTAGACTGATTAATCTTTTTTCTAATTTAATGGCTTGGAATAATGTTCCATGAGTTTGCTGCCAAGAGGTAAAGTAATAATGCTCTTTATTTAAAAATGATTGAGCCAATAAATTAAAGCCAACTTCATTGACTGCAAACAAATCATCGATCTTTACCCTAACCCCCTGAGTTGAGTTAATAGGAAGGTTCAAAATATTTGCTGCAAGATCATGATGAATTAAAACAAGTGATTGATCTAATTCAGCTTTTAATTCAAATATACCGACTATCTCCAAAGAAATAGTTCTTGGAAAAGTACCCAAAATTGATGAACGTAAATTAGTTGTAGTTATATTAATAGGATCGCCTACTTCTATCCCAAGATAGCGAGCTAACCAGGAGCCAATGACCACCCCTTTCTTAGAAGAAATGCTTTCTAAGCTTCCACTGATCATATAGTTTGGGAGGATAGACATGGATTCCTCTAATTCAGGTTTGATTCCAGTAATAAAAACACCTCTAGATCTATTCTTGGCGCTCATTAATCCTTGAGTTTCAATATAAGGACTGGCGCTAATAACATTGACTGAGTTAGAAACTTTAGAAACCAATTCTTGATAATCGTTAATATCATTATTGGAACGAATAATTAGTTGTGGAACAACGCCTAAAACTCTTGTTTGTAACTCTTTCTCAAAACCGTTCATAACTGATAGCACTATTACTAGTGCAGCGACACCCAGGGATAAACCGGCAATGGCCATTAAAGAAGTGAAGGATGCAAATGCAC
>CAYVYQ010000005.1:24358-42313 GCA_964455855.1 uncultured Gammaproteobacteria bacterium | reverse complement strand
ACCTCCGACCAATGGATTATGAGTCCACTGCTCTAACCAACTGAGCTACAGGCCCAAAAACATATATGTTTTAGAGCCGCTCATTATATAAGAATAAATCACTTAGGGAAGTATTAGTGATGTTTCAAGTTTTATCATGGGTTATTATTCTCAAATGATTAACTTAGATGGAGTGCAATCTTTTGCAGAGGGCGGTAACAGAAAATGTTATATCAACCCAACAAATCCAAAAAGATGCCTCAAAGTACTTCATGAGAATCTCCTAGAGAATCTCCAAAAAAACTCAGCATGGTATAAGCGTCTAGGAAACAGTGATGGTCTTGATGATAATTTGCGTGAAGAAAAGGCATATAAACAAAAAGCTATTATCTCTCCAATAAATTCTTCGATTTGGAATCATTTAGCTAAGTGGCATGGAATGGTTGAAACAAATCTAGGGCCTGCTTCAGAGACTGAACTCATTACAAATGATGGAGAAATAGCAGAAACTCTAGAAGCTTACCTATTTAGAGAAGGCCTAACGCCTGAAATTAAAAGCGCATTAAGCAACTTTGAAAATTGGCTGAGAACTCATCTTGTATTAACCAAAAACATCATCCCGCATAATCTTGTTATCAAAAAAGAAAATAATGCTTTGGTCCTAAAGATAATTGATGGGCTAGGAAGCAAATCATTTATACCACTGCCCAAATACAGCAAGTTTTTTGCAAGAATCTATGTAGAGAGACGCATAGAACTTATGTGGAGCAGAATTCATTGGGACCTAAGTGGCCGCAATGGGAATTGGAAGTAAACCGCTTACTCGTCTAAGAAATTCTTTAAATGACTTGAGCGGCTAGGATGTCTCAATTTTCTTAAAGCTTTGGCTTCTATTTGACGAATCCTTTCCCTAGTAACATCAAATTGTTTTCCAACCTCTTCTAAGGTGTGATCTGTATTCATACCAATACCAAACCTCATTCTTAAGACCTTAGCTTCTCTAGCAGTTAATGATGAAAGCACGTCATCCGTCGCAAAGTGAAGACTGCCTTCAGTTGCATTTTTTAATGGTGAATGAATCACAGTATCTTCAATAAAATCACCCAAGTTTGAATCCTCATCATCACCTATAGGGGTTTCCATCGAAATGGGCTCTTTGGCAATTTTGAGTACTTTTCTGACTTTATCTTCAGGCATATCCAACTCTTTACTTAGCTCTTCTGGAGTAGGCTCCCTTCCCATATCTTGCATCATCTGGCGAGATACTCGATTTAATTTGTTAATAGTTTCAATCATATGAACAGGAATTCTTATTGTTCTTGCCTGATCAGCAATTGATCTTGTAATTGCCTGTCTGATCCACCAAGTTGCATAAGTAGAAAACTTATATCCTCTTCTGTACTCAAACTTATCAACTGCTTTCATAAGCCCAATGTTGCCTTCTTGAATCAGATCTAAGAACTGCAAACCTCTGTTTGTGTATTTTTTAGCAATTGAGATTACAAGCCTAAGATTGGCTTCAACCATATCTTTTTTGGCTCTTCTCATCTTTGTTTCACCCATGGACATGGCGCGATTAATTTCTTTTATATCTTTAACACTTAAACCAACTCTTTCCTCAACAGCTTTAATGGCTTTTTGAGCAATTACCACATCTGGCTTGATGTGTTCTAAAGATTTTTTAGAGTACTTTTTATTGCTCATCAAAGAATCAACCCATTTCACCTTAGTGATATTGTCTTTGTACATCGCAATGAAATCTTTTCGAGGAACTCGTGCTGACTTTACAAATAAGAACTGAATTCTTTTTTCATGCAAACGAATTTCAGCTAAGTCACTTCGTGCAAAGAAAGCAAGGTCCTCAAACATCTTAGGTGAAAATTTAAGGAACTGGAAAATTAGTCCCAGCTTCGCAAATTCTGCCTTAGCTTCTTTGGAGTGCCTACCTTTAGATTCAAGGACTTTATAAGTTTTATTAAATTGACGTTTTAAGTTCGTCATGCGTCTTTGAACTTCAGCTAAATCCGGTCCAGTATCAACCTCTTCATCGCTCTCTTCTAATTGTTTTGCTTTCTCGCTACCAGGTCCAGCTGAGGGCACCTCTTCCATTTCCTCAAGAAAACCCGTCAATAGCTCGCTTAATTTCTTATCTTCGCTTTTGACCTGCTCATAAAAATCGATAATATGCTCAACAATTCCGGGATAATGCACACTGGCATCTAGCAAATCACGCATGCCCTCTTCGATGCGCTTGGCAATTTCAATCTCGCCTTCTCGAGTAAGAAGATCGACCGTGCCCATTTCGCGCATGTACATCCTTACGGGGTCAGTTGTTCGCCCAGTCTCGTTCTCAACAGCGGCCAAAGCTTCAGCCGCTTGCTCAAGAGCAATATCATCCTGATCGTCAGATGACTCAGATAGCATTAGAGTATCTGCGTCTGGCGCAGTTTCATGAACCTGGAGACCCAGATCGTTGATCATCCCAATAATTTCATCAACCTGATCTGGATCGGATATATCCTCTGGAAGATGATCGTTTACGTCTGCATATGTTAAATAGCCTTGCTCGCGGCCTTTTTCAATTAACTCTGCAATCCTTGAACCTTGTTTTTTTAACTTATCCACTCAATGCCTCTTTCTAAATCGTTCACTATATGTGATGTCAAATTTGATTTTTTCAATCTTGTTTTGAACTTAATTTTTTTAACCAATTTCGATCATCGTCAGTGATTTCTTGCTTTTTTAAGATGATTTGCTGTAAATCTCTTCTTTCTGCTGGCGTAATCGATCTGACATTATACTTGTCTTTGAGTGTTTGCTCTCGATCTTTTTGATTTTTTAATAAAATATCCATGCAATCATTTACAAGTTTCAATGCGTTCTTTTCTGATAATTCAAGCCCTGCAACCACTGCTTCTGAAAAATATCCCTTGATTTGCTCTGATTCCAAGCTCTCAATTACTCTAGAGGGTTTGATGTCGGGTGTTTGTCTGTATAAATCTAGGATTACAAATAGAAAACTAAATTTAAGATCATCTTTTAATTCATCAAAGATAGATTCTTGAGCTATGGTTGGGAATGCTAATAAAGCGCTAAAAATATTAATTACTGCCTTGACTCTTACTGGGGTATTGGAGCTTGATCTGATAAGACGCTCGGAGTCGTCTCTTGCAGAAGGACTTGAAGGTGCATCCATGCTTTTAATATCCATGCCACATAATTTTGAAACCTCACTGGCATAAACTTCTTTAATAACAGTGTTATTTATTTTATTAATTATGGGTATCGCAAATGCGGCAGCTTGTGCACGACCTTCCAATGTTTCTAAATTAAATTCTTTAACTTTTGATAAAAAATAAGATGAAAGAGAGATGGACTCATCTAATAATTTTTGAAACGCTTTCAAACCAAATTCATTGATAAAAGAATCAGGATCATGGCCTTCTTCAAAAAAAACAAAATGAACATTCATATCTTCTCTAATAATTGGAAAAGTGTTTTCAACTGCTTTCCATGCTGCTTTACCTCCAGCTAGGTCACCATCAAACGCAAAAAATATTTTATTTGTATAACGCATGATTTTAGACACATGATTTGGTGTAACAGCTGTTCCGAGTGTTGCCACTGCATTTTTGATGCCATGTTCATAAAGACCGATAACATCCATATACCCTTCAACAACTATAAGAGAGGCAATATTTTTTTCTAACTCCTTAACCTCATACAAACCAAACAACTCATTTGATTTATTAAAAAAAGAGGTTTCAGGAGAATTAAGATATTTTGGCTCGCCCTCATCTATGATTCTCCCACCCATAGCAATAAAATCACCTTTTATATTTCTAATGGGGAAGATAACTCTGCCTCTAAATCGGTCATAGAATCGGTCATCTTTCTTGCTAAATAACCCCGACTCATCTAACTCTTTGCTTGGCGTATCAGACCCCAAATGATTTAAAAGACCATCCCATTTATCTTGTGCATAACCAATGTTGAATTTCTTTGCTGTAGCTCCAGTAATCTTTCTATCTTTTAGATATTGAACTGCCTTGGGAGCGATTTTTTCATTTAAATTTGCTTGATAGAACTTAACTGCTTTCTCAACAAGGCCGCTTGGTTTAGATTTTTCAAGCCTATTGTTTTCATAAGGAACAGTCATGCCAGCTGAACTTGCAAGAGTCTCAATTGCATCAACAAATTCTAAATTTTCGTAACGTCGGATAAAGTGAATTGCATTGCCAGATTCTTGGCAAACAAAACAATAAAAAAACTGTTTTTCCTGATTGACTGCCATGGAAGGGTTTGAATCATCATGAAATGGGCATTGGCACCAGAAATTTGATCCCTTTTTATTTACAGGTATGCGTCGACTTACAACATCAACAATATCCGTTTGGTCTAATAGTTGATCAATGAAACTAGTTGGAATTGACATAATGCTCTATCCAATTATCTAAAAATATTTTGGCTGCCAAGTCATCGATGCGACCATCTTTTGAATCTTTTTGCATCAGCTGCTTTGCCTCAAATGAGGTTAATCTTTCATCGACTAATTCACAAGGGATGTTACTAATCTTTTGCAGTTTTTGAAAAAATGGATCAACTTTTTTCATCATATCGCTTGTGGTTCCATCCATATTTAATGGCTTGCCTACGAGCAGTTGATCCGGTTTCCACTCATCAATGAGATTAGAAATTGTTTTCCAGATTTCTGCGCCTTCACGAGCTACATTGATAACAATTAATGGAGAAGAGGTCTTGGTGATAGTTTGGCCAACAGCTACGCCAATGTATTGGGTGCCAAAATCAAAAGCTAAAATCTGCATTGCTATGAGTTTGTAAAATTCCAGTCTCGAATTATTTCAAGCTGCTGATAGTTTGCCAACATATCTTGAGGAAAAGGCTCAAATGGGGCTGATTGATGCAAAATTTTTAAGGCCAAAGCATCTAACATTGAATTCCCTGAGGACTGCAAAATGTCGGCACCTATTAAATTACCCATATGATCGATTATGGACTTAATTTGAACTCTAAAATTTCCTTGAATAATATCTGAACGAGAAATTTCGTAATAGCCAGCTGTCTCAACCTGTCTTTGCCAAGCATTTAGATAAATGGTCTCAAAACTTTCTAAGGTTGAATTAGATTCTAAACGTCTAACGCTAAGTTGAGATTGATCTTGAAGCTTAATGTCTCTGGAGACCATTGCAGCTTGTTGACTATTTTGTTGCAGAGACTCCAAGCCATTCATCGCGCTGCCCTGCATGTCAAACTCTGCATTAGCAAATTTAATATTTACAATTGCTTCTTTGTTATAGTCCCATGGTTGCTGAAAAACAACAAAACTAATTCCAAAGATAACCACCCCATGGAATATCAAAGAAGCAAGCATTGATTTTCTAAATCCCCATCTTTGAACTCTCTGTTTATAAATAAGTGGCTGCATCTTATATTGATTGAAGTAATGTCTTAATCGGGTTTTGGCCGGTTTGAGACAGAATCTCTCTTGCCCCTGTAGGGCTTGTGATATTAATTTCAGTTAAATAATTTCCAATCATGTCTATGCCTGCAAAGATAATGCCCTCTTCTATAAGCAACTTGCCAATCTCGATGCTTACTTCAAGCTGATCTTTGGATAATTCACGAGCTTCGCCTTTGCCGCCAGCTGCAAGATTACCTTTAAAACTTCCACTTTGAGGTATTCTTGCCAATGCAATAGGAAATGGTTTGCCGTGAATAATGAGTATTCGATAATCACCATCGTATATTTCCGGCAAGAAATTCTGCACCATGACCATGGTTTGATAATTATTTGTTAATGACTTAAAAATTTTAAAATGCTCTGTTGAATTTTCATCAAACTTATAGATTGACTCTCCGCCCATTCCATCAAGAGGCTTCAGGATAATGGTGGAGTGTTTTTGTTTAAATAATTCAAAGTCTTCTTCTTTGCAGATAACACTTGTATCAGGCATCCAATGGGAAAATTGAAGAGCAAAAATCTTTTCATTAAAATTTTTTAAAGCTGAAGGTCGATTAATTACCTTGGCGCCTTCGGCTTCAGCCTGAGAAAGTAAATGCAAAGCATTCATATAGTCTTCATCTACCGGCGGATCCTTCCTCATAAAAACATAATCAATATCTTTGAGTGATTGAGCCTGATGAACTGCCTCACTAATTTTCGGGTTGGTGATTGGGTCTTTAATTTCAGAACAATTAGCAAAAGTTTGTTGTTCTTTATAAATTAAATCCTTCATCTCACACTGGAGAATTTGACCACCCATGCTAAAAACCTCCTGCATCCACAAAATAGTTGTGTCTTTTTTTGGATTTAATTCATCCAAAGGATCGGTAATAAACAATGAAGAAGTGCCTTGCATTAATATTCTCCAAACAGGCCATGAAACATAGACAATCCAATAACAGGAGCTGTTTCAGCACGCAATACATAATGCCCTATTTTCAGAGACGGCAATCCTAATTCCTTGATGATGTGGCGCTCAGCTCCTGAGAAACCCGATTCAGGGCCTGTGATAAAGGTAATACTATTTGCACTCAAAATTTTATGATCTTTGATGAATTGATTAGCAATTGTATCAAGAACGAATAGCCCCTCGGTATCTGAAGCTGTCTTTATGCTATATAGGCATTCTTTGAGCTCATTAAAATAATAAATGGTTGGGACATGATTGCAGCCAGATTGTTCACAGGCACTTATCATCGCCTCTTCCAACCGAAGATTTAATTTAGATAAATCCTTTTTTGCCAATGATTGATCTAAATGATCAGGTTTGTAAATGAGAATTGAGTTAACCCCCAATTCAACAAGCTTTTGCAATGAATAGATTAAGTTTTCTTTTTTAATATATGGGATTATTGCTTGATACGATTTCTGATAAGGGTTTTGTATGAATGAAATATCATCGATATGAAAATTTATATAATCTTTTGCAATCTCTTGAGTAGTTCCATTGGCTAGAGACCCTTGGCCATCAAATAGCTCAACAGGATCATTCACTTTCAATCTCAGAACCTTGGCAAGATGATGTATTTGTTTTATGTTGGTGCACTTATAACTTGATGAAGATAATTCAGAGCAAAAAATTCTAGGCTTTCTCATCAAGTAATTATAATTGGTATTTTTTATAATGAGTCAAAGTCATATCATTCTTGTAAGACATGGAGAGGCATCTGCAGGATGGTCTGTTCACCCGGACCCTGGTTTAAGCGAACTGGGTCGCATGCAAGCAGAAAATTCTGGTAAAGGTTTAATTAATCAAATTGCGTCCTATCAGCTTCTTTCTAGCCCAAAAAAAAGAGCTGTTGAAACGATGGAAATAATGCATAAAGAAAATAAATTCCCATTTAAATTAGATTCAAGATTTATTGAAATACCATCAGACAATGTTGATGCTAATAAAAAAAAGGAATGGTTATCAAAAATTTTTACAACTCCAATAGAAGAGCTTCCTGAAACTGTAAAAGAATGGCGCAGTAATTTAATAAGCTGGCTAAAAGGCGCTGAGGGCAATTTTATTGTGACCACACACTTCATGGTGATTAATGCATTGGTTTCATATATTACTAGCAATGATGCCATCTCATATTTTCATCCTGATTATGCTTCTAGGACGGAAATTTTTATAAAGAATGGAGAATTGACTCAATTAATTTTGGGTGATGATAAAAAAACTGTAATTAATCTGTAAAATCAGTTGAGCAATTTTTAATCAGCTGTAGAATTTATATTTTGCAAAAAAATCTCTATGAATGACTAAAACAGTCTTACAAAAATCAAAAAATAAGCCTCTTAGTGAACAAGTAAGAAAGGCTATGAAAAAATACTTTGCTACTCTTGGTGATGCAGCGCCAGCAAATATTTATGAAATGGTAATGACTGAGGTTGAGCCAGAGCTTTTAAAAGCAGTAATGAAATATGCGAACTACAACCAATCTAAGGCTGCAAATGTTCTAGGATTAAATAGAGCCACCCTTAGAAAAAAATTACATCGATACAACATCATAGAAAAATCATGAGCCTAATTACTCCAAAAACTGCTCTTATAAGCCTGTCAAATAAATCTCATTTAGACGAGCTGATAAAGTTTCTGCTTGATCAAGAGGTCAAAATCATCTCAACTGGTGGAACTTACAATGCCATAAAAAAAATCACTGATCAGGTCATAGAAGTATCAGAATTTACAGGATTTGAAGAAATGATGGATGGTAGAGTTAAAACTTTACATCCCAAAATTCATGCTGGGATTTTAGCCAGAAGAGAGCTAGATTTAGAGGTTTTAACTGACCGCGGGTATGAGGTCATTGATATGGTGATTGTTAATCTGTATCCATTTCAAGAAACAGTCGCGTCAGGGTGTTCGTTTGAAGAAGCTATAGAAAAGATTGATATAGGTGGGCCCACGATGATTAGATCAGCGGCTAAGAACTTCAAAGATGTTGCGGTAGTATCTGACCCTGCTGACTATAAATATTTAATTGATGAATGGAAAAATCAAGGCGGTATCAGTTACGAATTTAGAAAACAGCTTTCAGAAAAAGTTTTTCAACTTATGGCTGAATACAATTCCGCTATTGCAAATTATTTAAAAAATATCTCTTCGAATGCACATTCATATAATTTTAGTAAAAGTGAATCATTGAGGTATGGAGAAAATCCTCACCAAACTGCAGATTTGTTAACTTTCTCTAATTTGGAACATAAAAATATTGCCAATGCAGATGTTCTTCAAGGCAAAGAACTTTCATACAACAATATTGTTGACGCTGATGCTGCCTGGGAATGTGTCAGAGCATTTGATGAGCCGGCGTGTGTGATTGTAAAGCATGCTAATCCCTGTGGAGTTGCAGAATCAAACTCTGTCTTTGATGCATATGATCTAGCATTTAAGACTGATCCAACCTCTGCCTTTGGTGGCATTATTGCTTTCAATAGAGAACTGGATAAAAAAACTGCGGAAGAAATAAATGCTCGTCAATTTGTTGAAGTTGTCCTGGCCACAGGTTTTGAAGAAGCTGCATTGGCCGAACTTGCTAAAAAGAAAAATGTTCGGGTTTTATGCGTTGACTTAGAGCAAGATAATCCATATCCGGGAGTAATTAAAAAAGTCTCTGGGGGAATATTAATACAAAGTGATGATAATTTTATTGTCCCTCAAGGAGACCTTAAATGTGTTACAAAAAGACAGCCAACTAGTGAAGAAATCGATGATCTGATGTTTGCTTGGAAGGTTGCTAAATTTGTAAAATCCAATGCTATTGTTTATGTCAAAAATAAACAGACCATCGGTATTGGTGCCGGTCAAATGAGCAGAGTGATAAGCGCAGAAATTGCAAATCTTAAAGCACAAGAAGAAGGTTTAGAAGTCAAGGGTGCGGCAATGGCCTCAGATGCTTTTTTTCCATTTAGGGATGGCATAGATAAAGCTGCTTCGAGTGGGATTGCAGCAATTATTCAGCCTGGTGGCTCGATAAGAGATGAAGAAGTTATTGCGGCGGCTGATGAAAATGACATTGCAATGCTCTTTACTGCAACCCGTCATTTTAGACATTAAAAAATGCACATTTTGGTTATTGGATCAGGAGGCAGAGAGCATGCATTAGCATGGAAGTCAGCTCAGGATGAATCGGTATCTGAAGTTTTTGTTTGTCCGGGAAACGCAGGTACTGCATTAGAAAATAAAGTATCCAATGTCTCTATTAATATTAATGACTTTGCTGCAGTCAAAGATTTTTGTGTAAAAAAAAATATTGAGCTTGTAATTGTTGGACCAGAGCAACCCCTCGTTGATGGGCTGGTAGATTATTTGCAAAGTAATGATATCAGAACCTTTGGCCCCTCCAGTGCTGCTGCTCAATTAGAGGGCTCTAAAACATTTTCAAAAGACTTTTTTGTGAAATATGGCATTCCCACTGCAACCTATGCGGCATTTGATAATTTTAATAGTGCAAAGGATCACTTAAAGAAGATTCCATATCCAACAGTAGTTAAAGCTGATGGGTTGGCTGCAGGTAAAGGCGTTATTATTTGCCATACTGAAAATGAAGCCCTGGCAGCCTTAACCAGTATATTCAAAGATCAAGCTTTTGGGGTTGCCGGAGCAAGGGTGGTCATTGAAGATTTTTTAATTGGTGAAGAGGCAAGTTTCATTGCAGTGGTTAGCAAAGATAAAATTATTCCTCTTGCAACCAGCCAAGATCATAAGGCCGTCGGTGATGGTGACGTAGGTTTGAATACTGGAGGAATGGGTGCTTATTCACCTGCTCCAATAGTTGATGAAAAGATGCATCAAAAAATTATTGATGAAGTGATGAAGCCTACCATGCAAGGTTTAATTGCTGAGGGTTCACCCTATCTTGGTTTTTTGTATGCTGGACTCATGATCAATAATGGAGAATTAAAAGTACTAGAATTTAATTGCAGATTTGGAGATCCAGAAACACAACCTATCCTGCTCAGACTAAAATCAAGCTTGGTTCAACTCTGTCTGGCTGCCATTGAAGACCAGTTAGATTCTTATCAAATTGAATGGTCTCAACAACATGCATGTGGTGTTGTCATTGCAAGTCAGGGTTACCCCGAGGACTACTCAAAAAATAATGAAGTTTCATTTCAAGCTACAAGCATGGATGAAATAAAACTATTTCATGCGGGAACAAAGCTTCATAATGAAAAAGTTTTAACATCAGGAGGTAGGGTTTTTTGCGCTACTGCTTTAGGCAAAGATCTTCAAGAAGCTCAATCAAAAGCGTATGATCTGGTAGAATCTGTATCCTTTGATGGAGCTTTCTATCGAAAGGATATAGGAAACAAAGGAATAAAATGAGTTTGTTAGATAATTTTGTAAATGAATGTGACATTGCATTAAAAACATTATCATTTAAAAAAAGTGGGACAGGCAGATCATACCCAAGCAATCAAACCCACTCAAAGCTTTCTAAAAAAGAAAAAAACTTATCTGCGCAACTCATGCGGATAAACTTAGCAGGCGAAGTAGCAGCGCAAGCTCTTTATAGAGGGCAAGCAATGGTTTGCAAAGACGCTGAAGTAAAAGCTCATCTTGTTCAAGCGGGTGAAGAGGAAACTGACCATTTAATTTGGTGTAAGAAACGTTTGGAGGATTTAAATGGCAAACCTTCTATTCTTAATCCCGTTTGGTATGCAGGTTCCTTCGCTATTGGCGCAATATTTGGAAGCCTTGGTGAAAAAACCAGTTTAGGATTTGTTGAAGAAACTGAAAAACAAGTTGTTAAACACCTTGAGAAACATTTAGACAAAGTTTCCAAAAATGATGTTGAAACAATTGAAATTTTAAAGACCATGAGAGCTGATGAAGATGAGCATGCTCAAGAAGCCTCAGAAAATGGTGGAGAATCACTATCTGAACCGACAAAAAAAATTATGAGCCTTACTGCTAAAGTAATGACATCCTCAAGTGCATATATCTAGAAAGAGCCCCTCATCAAACTCTCCCCTATAAGAAATACCTTAATATTATTCATTTTTAAATAATTCATATCTTCTCTTGATTTAATTCCCGATTCTGCGATAAAAATATTTTTTTGTTTGAATGTATTTCTAAGACGAACTGAATTATTTAAATCTACTTCAAATGTTTCTAAGTTTCTGTTGTTTACGCCAATCAAAGCGTCTTCAAAGTGCTCAACCCTCTTTAGCTCATTTTCATCATGCACTTCAATCAAATAATCAAGCTCTAACTTTTTAGCAGTGCTGATAAAATCCTCTATTTCCTGATCAGTAAGAATGGAAGCGATTAACAAAATACAATCTGCACCAATGAGTTTAGATTCATAGATTTGATATTCATCAATCATAAAATCTTTTCTTAAAATAGGTAACGAAGTTATTTTCTTAACCTCTTTTAAATATTCAACGCTGCCCATAAAGAAGTCTTCTTCAGTCAAAATTGATAAAGCTGATGCCCCAAAACTCTCATACTCCATTGCTATCTTTGTAGGGTCAAAATCTTCTTTGATGACTCCGGCACTTGGTGAGGCTTTCTTTATTTCTGCGATAATGGCTTCATCTTTACTTGAGATATGATCTTTAAATTTACCCCTGGGAAGCTTAAGGTTTTCTAGAGAACTTTGAATTTTCTCTAGAGGAAGTTCAACCTTTTTGTGAGCAAGACTGGCTCTAGTATTGGCAACGATTTTTTGCAGAATACCCATTAGCTATTTGATACTCGGACATAAGAAGCTAATTTATCTGCAGCCATCCCGTTATTCATTAGCTCAAATGCAAACTCTACTCCATCTGCAATTGAGTTAACTCTTTTTGCAAGATACAAAGCTGCGCCAGCATTAAGGGCAATCATATCTTGCACAGCTGATTTCTCTCCTGCAAAAGCTTCTCGAATTAATTGCAAACTATCATCGGGTGATTGAGCTGAAATTTCAGAAAGTGTCCCAAAAGATAGACCAAAATCTTTTGGAGAAATTTCATACTCAGAAATAGTATTATCTTTTAGTTCAGCAATGTAAGTTGAGTTTGTGATGGTGATTTCATCTAACCCATCAAATCCATGCACAATCAGCACATGATGCATAGATAAATTCTTGGCAACTGATGCAAAGGTTTTAACCAAGTCTTTTTGATAGACGCCTAAAATCTGCCTTCTTGCATCACAAGGATTGGTATGAGGACCGAGTAAATTAAACAAGGTTTTTTTACCTATTTTCTGCCTAGCTGGCATGACATATTTCATAGATTGATGATGCAAAGGTGCAAACAAGAAAACAAAACCAACTCTCTTAAAAATCGTCTCAAGCTTTTCTCTATCATGAGTTATATCAGCACCAGCCGCTAACAACAGATCTGCACTGCCAGATTTACTGGATACTGCCTTGTTACCATGCTTGGTTACAGCAGCTCCTCCAGCAGCAGCCACAAAAGATGAGGCAGTAGAGCAATTAAAAGTATGCAAGCCTGAGCCTCCAGTACCACAGGTGTCTATATGATCTCCATCTCCCAATGGGTATGTGAGAGATTTCTCTTTCATTACTCTAGCTGCAGCTGTGATTTCAGTTTCTTTGATGCCTTTTGCATTTAGGGCTAGCAAAAATGCTTCGATAGAAAGATCATCAACATCTCCAGTCATAATTGATTCAATTGCAGACTGCATGGAATGAAAATCAAGATCCTCTTTCTTTTCTAGCTGACTAATAAAATCTTGGATCATATATTTAGAAAATTATTTATTAATTGCATTCCATGATCGGTATCAATGGATTCAGGGTGAAATTGAACACCATATATAGGTCTAGAGACATGCTCAACACCCATGATGATTGAAGGATCATCGTCAATTGTGGAGATTACCTTTAAATCTTTAGGCAAACTAAGACTATCGATGATTAGGCTGTGATATCTCACCACTGAATATGGATCAGGGATATCTTTGAATAATATTGAGTTGGAATGATTAATGTTAGATTTTTTGCCGTGAAAAACTTCAGGAGCCTTGATGATCTTAGCCCCAAATGCTGCGCCGATTGACTGATGACCCAGACAAACTCCTAATAATGGTACTTGAGATTCTTGAATGATCTCCACAGAAATTCCAGCCTCGTTTGGAGTACAAGGTCCAGGAGAAATAACAATTTTTTCAGGATTCAGAGAATGAATTTCAGAAACTGTTAATGCATCATTTCTTTTTACCAAGACTTCGTGGTCGCACTCTCCAATGTAATGAACCAAGTTGTAGGTAAAAGAATCATAATTATCAATTACTAAAATCATGAGATCATCTCCATGGCATCCATGAATACCTTAGATTTTTGTCTGCATTCTAACCATTCATTTTCTGGGACAGAATCAGCAACTATTCCCGCTCCAGCTCCCACATGAATTGTTTGATCTTTAATTACAGCTGTTCTTATTGCTATAGCTGTATCCATGTTTCCATTCCATCCTATGTATCCTATTGCTCCACCATAAATACCTCTTGAGCTTGGCTCTAACTCATTAATTATTTCCATCGCTCTGATTTTAGGAGCGCCAGATAATGTTCCTGCAGGCAATGCTGCTTTTAAAACATCAAAATAATTTAACCCTGATGCCAATCTGCCAACTACATTGGATACTATATGCATGACATGTGAATACTTTTCGATAATCATTTTAGCTGTAACCTTCACTGACCCAATTTCAGAAACGCGCCCAACATCGTTTCTCCCAAGATCAATCAGCATAAGATGCTCTGCTATTTCTTTTGGATCATTAAGTAATTCTGCTTGATTGGATTGGTCTTCTGCTGAATTTTTTCCTCTTTTTCTTGTTCCAGCCATTGGTCTGAGGGTCACTTCTTGATTTTCTAGTCTGACTAAGATTTCAGGAGATGCCCCTACAATCTGACATTCATCTAAATTTAAATAATACATATAGGGAGAAGGATTTAATTTTCTTATTGCTTTATATAAATCAAAGGAATCAAGATCGAAATTTGCTGAAAAATCTTGAGCTAAAACAACCTGCATCACATCTCCTTCTGCAATGTAATCTTTAATCGTGTTCACAGCAGCAAGATATTCCGCCTTTGAGAAATTTGATTTAAATTCAAATGTGTTTGTTATGTCTTTAAAATTGTTAGATTCAAAAGAAATTGGTTTAGATATAAGAGCTTCAATCTCATCCAATTGTGAGCAGGCAAATTCGTGCGTCATATCTTGAAGAGAAGCATTAAAAATAATTTGCGTTGAATTGTCTAAATTATCAAAGACTATAAGCTTTTCGGCCTTGACTAACATAATGTCAGGCATATGCTCAGCAAACTTTGATCCCTTGCTAGGCAGCATGGCTATTTTGGCTTCTGCATATTGAGAGCTTTCGTAGGCAAAAAAACCAACATAGCCCCCATGAAATCTTGGCAAATCTTCTAAGTTTGGTGATTGATGCTGAGAAGTTATTTCTTCAATTGCTTGCAATGGATTTTCAGTAATAAATTTATTAGCAACTCCATCAATTGATGTTTCAATGGTGTTGCCTGAAACTTTAATGGTATCAATGCAACCAAAACCAATAATTGAATATTGCGCCCATCTCTCCCCTCCTTCCACTGATTCAAATAAAAAATTATTTTTTTGGTCTGCTATTTTTGAATACAAAGATAATGGTGTGTCTCCCGGAGCTGAAACTTTTCTGCTAATAGGCAAAACTGTAAAATTATCTTTTTTAAAGCTGCTGTATTCTTCTTTTGCAATCATTAGATCTATTTTTAAAGATTGATTTTATCGCCTTGAGCAATTTGATTTTTAGAAAACCATCCCTGATTAACTTCAACTGCCATTCTGGCCTTTTGCAAAGAGCAAATTGACTCTTCCGAAAAGGGGACCATATCATAAATCTCTAGTATTCTTCCATCGGTTGAGAGATAAGCAACACTCAAAGGAATTGAGGTATTTTTCATCCACATGCATTGTTTTTTACTTGATGGCCAAATAAAAATCATTCCATGATTTTTTTTAAGAGATGATTGGAACATTAGACCTTTGCTGCGAGATTCATTTGTATTTGCAATGCTAAGTAATAACTTTGCTGGTTTTCCTTCAAAAGTAGCCTCTATATTCCCATATGATTGGGTAGAAAGAATAATTAAACTTAAGCTAAGAAATTTTTTGACGGAAACTCTGAATAGTTTCTTCATAATCTGGTGATCCAAAAATTGCTGACCCTGCGACAAATACATTGGCCCCAGCTTGAGAGACACTGGCAATAGTATCGAGATTGATGCCACCGTCTACTTCAAGGTACATATCTTTATCTTGGTGATCAATCATTGCTTTTACATCTTGTATTTTTTTTAAAGTGCTTGGGATGAATTTCTGCCCGCCAAATCCTGGATTTACACTCATCAACAAAACTAAATCAATGTCTTGAATAATATTATCTAGAACAGATGTTGATGTTGCAGGGTTTAATGCAATGCCCACTTTACAGCCAAGACTTTTAATTAAGTCAATGGTCCTTGCAACATGTTTAGTGGCCTCTGGATGAAAACTAATTAAATCTGCGCCTGCCTCTGCAAAACTTTTGGCAATTTCATCAACCGGTTCAACCATTAAATGAACATCAATAAAATTTTTAATGCCATCATCTCTTAGAGATTTACACACCATGGGACCAATGGTTAAATTTGGCACATAATGATTGTCCATAACATCAAAATGAATCCAATCGGCACCAGCATGCATAACCGAATTAACTTCTTCGCCCAAGCGTGCAAAGTTTGCAGAAAGGATTGATGGCGCAATGAGTGATTGATTTTTCATAGTTAATTAATTTTCTTCTTTTAGCGATGCCCTTGCAAGCTCTAACCTCTCAATAGTGCCAATATCTATCCAGAGGGAGTTATCTTGATGAGCGGTAATTTTCCGTTCTTTGATAAGAGGCTTCATTATTGTATTCCAAATATCAAATGGGAAATCTAAGTTTAAATACTCCTTTAAAATTTTGGGATTAACTAATGAGATACCTGACCAAGTTAAATCATTTATTCTTTCATTGATGATTACTGAGCTACCAAGAAGAGAAAAGTCTCCATCTTGATTATGATTTGGATTTGAAATACCAATTAAATGCGCTGCCTCAGTTGAGGTGGGCAGCCTTGATAGATCAATTTCAGAGAAAATATCTGCATTACATAATATGAATGGATCTTCTCCTAAGTGATCCATGGCATTGACTAAAGCACCTCCAGTCCCATAAGGGAATGGCTCCTCAATAAAACTTATATTTTGAAAATGAGAATGATTTTTTAAGGATTGTTTTATTTGCTCGCCTAAGTATGAAATGTTAATAACAAACTCATTGATGCCATGTTTTGAAAGTCTATTAATCTGATCTTCAATTAAGGAGGATGGTCCAACTTTTAATAAGGGCTTAGGAGTTTTTAAAGTTAAAGGCTGAAGTCTTTTCCCCTCTCCAGCAGCAAGAATCATCGCTTTCATATCATTAATAATTTACTTTTTAATTTTGGTTCTATTTCTTCTGTTAAATATTCTTTGCAAGCCCAATTATCTGGGATGATGGAAATAAGGTTCTGTAAAATTAACGGCATATCTGCCAGACGAAAGCCTTTATCTTCATCAAGGTATAATCTTGAAAGAACTCCTAAAATCCTTAAATTTCTTTGCACGCCTCCCCATCTGAAAAGCTCAAATGCATCAATAGAGCCATCAAGGAAATGTGATTGTTCTTGAAAATATTTCAAGGCTTTGGTTATTGCATCATGATCAGCCAAACGATAGTGATCCAGTAAAATTCCTGCTAAATCTATCCCAATTGGTCCTCTAGAGAGATCTTGAAAATCTATTACAAAAATTTCATTCTTTTCAGATAAAATTAAATTTCTTCTTTCAAAATCAAAGTGGCAGTTAACATATGGTTGAGTAGATAATTCGGTTAAAGCTTTTTCTATTAATTTTTCTATGGAGGAATCAACCTTTACATCTAAAAACTGATTACAAAAAATCTCGCTAAACAACATCATTTGATTTAAGAGATCAGCACTTTCTAGTGATGGAATATTTAAATTCGGAATTGTCTGAATTTCTATCAATAGATCTAGGCACTTTAGAGTTAATTCCTCGTAACCAATGCTATTTCCAACTTGCAATAGATTCATATCTCCAAGATCATCTTGAATGGTGATGCCCAATTCAGGAAAGTTGTTCAACACTTTGGGAGAGTTGATTTGATGCTCTGAAAAAATATTTGCAATCTTAATAAACTGAGCATGACTCCCCTTTTGCGGATCTAAAAAACACAAGATGAAGCTAGCATCTTCTTGGATAAGTCTCCAATACTCTCTTCCACTTGCTTCATTTTTTAAGGCAACAGCTTGCTGAGATGGATACCCACATCTGGCACTAACTTTTAAAATATCTTTTTCGTTCAAATTAACTATTTTTTATTTCATCTGGCAAAGGCGTGTCATC
>CAYVYQ010000005.1:0-24258 GCA_964455855.1 uncultured Gammaproteobacteria bacterium | reverse complement strand
CCATTCACTGCTATGCCATCAGGTTTTAATTCTTCAGCCATACCCAAAACACACATGCTCATAGTAAATTTTGCCATTGTGTATGCTAGGTGTGGGCCAAACCATTTGGGTTTCATGTCAAGGGGTGGGGCTAAATTTAATATATGAGCATTGTTGGATTGTTTAAGATGCGGGATACAGTATTTACTGACCAAATAAGTTCCCCTTCCATTAATTTGATGCATTAAATCATATCGTTTCATATCCGTGTCTGGTGTGCTGGTCAATGAAATTGCAGATGCATTATTGACACAAATATCAATCCCACCGAAGTGGCTAACAGTTTGCTCAACAGCATCTCTAACATTTACTTCATCACGCACATCTAAAATAATTGGCAACGCTTCTCCGCCCGCAGCTACGATTTCATCCGCAGCAGTGTATATAGTTCCAGCGAGTTTTGGGTGAGGTTCTGCTGTTTTTGCTGCCAATACAACCTTTGCTCCATCCTTAGCAGCTCTTTTACCAATTTCAAGACCTATTCCTCTGCTACCCCCAGTGATAAATAACACTCTGCCTTTTAAACTCATTTTATGTCTCCAACTTTTATAATAATTATTGCTTGATGTTGCATTTTTAAACAGCTTGATGCAAGTTAAGGGATTATTATAAGCTTTAGAAATGGGGACGACTATGAATGTAGATTTTATTTTTGACTTTGCGAGTCCAAATGCATACCTATGCCACAAAGCAATTCAAAATCTTGAAAAAACTCATGATATAAAATTTAACTATGTGCCCTGCCTTCTTGGAGGCATCATGAAACTGACTAACAACCAGCCTCCTATGATAACTTTGGCTGAAATTCCAAATAAAATGAAATATGAATTCGATACTGCCTTCAACAGATTCATGAGGGAACACAACATTACAAAATTTAAAATGAATGAGCATTTTCCCGTCAACACTATATCTCTTATCAGAGGTGCGATAGTTGCCCAAAAAAATGATTTTTTTAATTCCTATGTGGAAATAGTTTTAAGTGGGCTTTGGGAGCAATCTCTTAAGCTTGATACACCAGAAGCACTGCATGCCCTGTTAACAAAAAATAATTGCCATGCTGATATGATCATTGATGGAATTGCTCAAGATGAAATAAAAGCAGAATTAATTGCTAATACAAGTAAAGCTGCTGAAAAAGGGGCATTTGGAATTCCAACTTTTTTTGTAGGAGACGAAATGTTCTACGGAAAAGATACCTTGAGAGAACTTAAAGAAATGGCTTCTTGAAGCTTTAATTATTGAAATTTAAAGAACCACAATACCACTCCACAAAGAACTTCCTTGCATTTATCTTTGTTCTTTTTGCTAATTTGCAATTAAGTGCATCTTATCTTGATAAATCAGAGCAGCATCAATTTCAAGGTTGCAGCAATCCAACTTATCCCAAACTTACAAATGAGTATGCATCTGGATCTATGAATGCTGGAAAAATAGACATTCGATCTAACGGTGATATTTCACTTGATGAAGATGTCTTGATTGGATTAAACGATGGTCAGGTTATGGCCTCTAGTGCGATCTATTCGAAAAATCAGAACTTTATTCAAGATATGAAAAATGGGAATATCTACCATTTTGATAATTACTATAAATTTTTGAACGGCTCATTGGCAAAAGATTCTGGTGAGATCAAGCTCGTTGATGGAACAGCCTATATAAGAGAAAGAAATTTATTGGTTAAATATCAGGCCTTGGTAGGAAATTTAAATCAAAGCCTTGAATTTAATAATGCCAGTCTTACTGCTTGCAATAATAGCTCAGAGGGCTGGGAAATCCAGGCTAAATCTATCAAAATTAATGAAGAGTCCCGCCGAGGTTACATTGAGGACCTAAGCCTTAAGATTCTTGATAAAACAATTTTAAAGCTTCCTTATTTACCCTTTCCCGCAACAACAAAAAGACTAAGTGGTTTTCTAGAACCCGAATTGAGCTTCACCTCTGAGGGAGTCGATCTTTTTTTACCTTACTTCTGGGTGATATCTGATAAATCAGATCTAACAATTGCTCCAAGAGCTCTAAAAGACAGGGGTATTGGCTTAGAGGGAAATTATAGATATCTAACTAAATCTAATTCAGATTCTATAAATTATTTTGATCTGATGTTTTTTCCTGAAGACAGAGAATTTAAAAAAGACTATACAATGGCTGATGGTGATAGATGGGCTTTTCGCTTGAAAGAAAATAGAAGCTTTTCTAATCTATCTACTTCTGTTGATTGGGCTAAATCATCTGACTCAATGGTGTTACTTGATTTACCTTCTAGCCTCACAAATATAGCCAATCAAAGAGATCATTATCTGCAGCAATCTGTATCAATGAATATGCAGGTAAATAATTTCTCAATTAGCATTCTGCGCGAGGGCTTTCAAAGCTTGAATCCATTTATCAATAATGGGTACATCAAAAAGCCTGAATTAAATCTTGAATATCAACAATATGGCCCTTCGATCACATATTTTGCCAAAGCCAATTATTCAAACTTTGATATAAATAAAAATCATTTTTTTCTTGCTGATAACAAAATAGTAAAGCAGATTGGAAAAAGATTTTTTACGGAAATCGGAGCAGAAACTCTGCAAAATTTTAGGTATTTTGATCTCTCAATAAATGGATCTTTTTTGTATAAAAAATATAACCTTGATGACATTAAAATAAATTCTAAAGCTACCTCAATCCCTTCGGTTAAAATAAAAATTTCATCTTTATTCAACCAATCTTCTAAAGACAGCTTTTCGCTTTTTATGCCTGAGCTTGTTTATCAAAGAACTTCTTTTAAAGATCAGTCCATGGACCCTATCTTTGATCTTCACCAACGCAATTTTGGAAACTTTAATAGGTTAAATACTGACTATTTTTTTGGTAAAGATAGAGTGCCTGATACAGAATTTTTGCTCGCTAAATTAAAGTTACAAAAAAGAATGAATAACGGCTCGAGGCTGAATTTCCAAGTCATCAAAAAAAATGAGCTAGAAGAAAGTCGAATAATTAATTCAATGCTAAATCGGTCAATTGGAAAAGATAGCCAAGTTGGTACAAATATATCTTTTGAAAATAAAATTCTAAGAGCATATTTTGCAGCTAACTACTCTCAGAAAAGAAATGCACTCAATTTTGGACAGACAGGAATAGAAATTCGGCTTCCAGAAACTCAATTAATCATATCAAGAAACTTTCAAACCAATGTTCCCCTTCTAAATTCTGAAAATAAATTAGACTATGTAGAATTTTCAATTGAACGATCAATGTCTGAGGGCTATAAATTTATTGGTGGAATAAGCAAAGATTTGAATTCAAAGAAAAATTTAGAGAGTTATTTTGGTTTTGGTTTTGAGAACTGTTGTCTGGCTTTTAAAATTTATGCATCAGACAAAAGACTATCAAGATATAATCTTCTGAATTTTCAGTCTCTACAATTTAATAATACAAGTTGGGAGAAAATGATTTCTATTGAAAACAAAAGTAGAATTAATTTTGAGTTTGAGTTGAAGGGGCTAACAGGCGGAAACAATAATAAGAGAAACAGGTTCTTCTCTAATGCTTTTTCGAACCTTTGATGAAATAAAGTGTCTTAGCATTTTAAAAATATTCTTGCCGTTCAATACCTTTGTAAACATTTAATTAAGTACAATAATGATTATGAGAAAAAATATATACATTGCCTTGTCAATCCTCCTTGCTCTTCCGCTAAGTGCAAAGATTGAAATCCTTGATAGGGTAGCAATTATTGTAGGAGAAGGAGTGGTTCTAGAATCACAAGTCAATAACATGCTTGCAAACATTGAAAAAAGATATCAAGAACAAGGTGCGCCTATGCCACCTCGGGAAGCTTTGCTAGAACAAGTTCAAGAGCGACTTATTATAGAAGAATTGCAGTTACAAATGGGCAGACAGGCTGGGATAAGAGTTGGAGATGGTGAGTTAAATCAAGCATTTGAAAATATTGCACAAACGAATGGCTTATCTCTTGAGGAATTTATAAAAACGTTGGAAGCTGAGGGTGAATCTTATGAAGAATTGAGATCACAAGTAAGGAAGGAGATGATAATCCAAAGAGTCCAAAGAGGCAAAGTAGGAAGAGAAGTAGACATAACCGAACAAGAATTGGATGGCTTTTTGGCAACAGAGGGAGCTGTGAAAGAATTATCGCCTGAGCTATTTGTGCGTCAAATCCTTGTTCCAGATCAAAACAAAGCTGACTCACTCCTAATAAAGATAAATAATGGAGAAGATTTTGCTGATCTTGCAAAGAAGAACTCAAAAAGCAGCAATGCTACTTCTGGCGGTGAAATGGGTTGGAGAAATCTTGCTGATCTGCCGAGCTTATTCGCAGACGCCCTTAAAAATAAGAAAAAAGGATACATTTCTCCGCCATTAAAAAGTGGCTCAGGCTTTTATATACTAAAACTTGAGGACAAGCGGGGTGATCTAGTGCGTTTTGAAGATCAGTGGAATGTTCGTCATATATTAATGATGACAACAAAATTAAGAGATGAAACTTTTACAAAAAAAGAACTGGAAGAAGTTAGAAAAAGGGTCTTAGATGGAGAGGATTTTAGCTTACTGGCTAAAGAATTTTCTGAAGATCCTGGCTCTGCAAGTCGAGGCGGTGATTTAGATTGGCTCAGTCGAGGCAAAACTGCTCCAGCTTTTGAAAAAATGATGCTGGAATCTCCAGTTGGTGAAATCTCTCCTGTGTTTGAATCTGAATTTGGTTTTCATTTTCTTGAGGTGCTAGACACCAGAACAGAAGACTTAACTGAAGAAGTGATTAAAGATAGGGCCTATGGTATTTTGTTTGCTAGAAAATTTGATGAGGAATTAGAAAATTCTCTTCGTACAACAAGAGCTGAGGCATTCGTAGAATTCAAAGAATTAGATTGAATCGACTCCTCTACTCTCACGGTGAGCCTGCAGGAATAGGCATTGACTTAATTTTGTATTTATCAAAGACAAAGTTTTGGCAAGAAATGCGCTCTTGTTTGGTCTGTATTGTCGATTGTGAGCTATTAAAATCAAGATCTAAGATTCTGAATTTAAAAATTCAGTTCGTTGAAATCGAAGACTTAAAATTCGCACAAAAAAATAAACTGGGAACGATCCAATTTATTCAATCTGCAAATTGTAAAGATTTATCTCCAGGTTCTCTGAATCCTAAAAATGCTAAATATATTTTAGATAATCTCAATTTTGGAATTACGGAGTGCCTTAAAAATAAAAAAGTTGGCTTAGTAACTGGGCCCATCCAAAAGAGTAATATTATTGAGGGCGGGTTCAAAACATTTCAAGGTCATACTGAGTGGATTCAAAAGAGAACTAAATCTAAGAATGTGGTCATGTTACTCTCTGCAAAAAACATTAAAGTTGCCCTTGCTACAACTCATATTCCATTAACAGAAGTGGCAAAAAATATTCGTAAAGCAAAATTAGTAGAGACAATCCAAACCTTGCACTCAGGTTTAAAAACAAAATTTAAAATTAAGCATCCATCGATAACAGTCCTTGGGTTAAACCCGCACGCTGGTGAAAATGGAAAAATAGGAACAGAAGAAATCAAGAAAATAAATCCAGCAGTAAAGGTTTGCAGGGATATGGGTATAAATGTCTCATATGCAATTTCTGCTGATACGGCTTTCACGGCCAAAAAATTGAAGCAAACTGATGTATATCTTGCGATGTATCATGATCAAGCCTTGCCAGTTTTAAAGGCCCTAAGTTTTGGTGAAGCAGTGAATATTACTCTAGGAACTGGAATTGTACGAACATCTGTAGATCATGGAACAGCATTAGACATCGCTGGAAAAATGAAGCCCAACCTCGGATCAATAAAAGAAGCCATAAAAGCAGCAGAAGTTCAGCTTAAATGAGTGATAGAGCACATCGACGAAAGCTCGGCCAAAATTATCTTGTCGATCCGGTCATCTTATTTGAAATTGAAAGAGCAATAAACCCTCAAAAAAATAATCTATTTTTTGAGATTGGTCCTGGTACTGGAGCTTTAACAGATCACTTGATGGGTCAAAATACAAGAGTCATAGCAATGGATCTTGATCAAAAAAATATAATAACTCTCTCAGAAAAGTATGCAGATGATGCGCATGAATTCATTCATGGTGATGTGCTTAAAGCGCCTCTAGAATTTTTACATAAAACTAAACATAGGGTCGTTGGGAATCTTCCTTATAATATTTCTACGCAAATAATAATTAAATTAATTAATTTTTTTGACGGGATTGAAGATATGCATTTTTTAGTTCAAAAAGAGGTGGGCCAAAGAATTTGTGCTTCAAATAAGTCTGGAGATTGGGGCAGGCTTGGAGTAAAAATTGCTGCATTATTTGAAACAGCTATTTTGTTCGATGTTCCACCTGAATCCTTTGACATTAAGCCCAAGGTCCAATCCTCATTTATTAGACTCACCCCTCGAGTCAATCCTTTGATTGCCTTAAGCAAGTTCATGGAATTTTCAAACTTAGTTGATCAATCTTTTGCTAATAAAAGAAAAGGAATTAAAAACAATCTTAAGAAATTAGAAATCAATTATGAGAAGCTGCGTATAAATCCGCTTGCAAGAGCAGAAGAATTATCTATTGAAGATTTTATAGCAGTTTTTCAAAGCATAGATATTTAAATGAGCACATATGTTATTGGAGATGTGCATGGCTGTTTTGATCAATTCATAAGATTGCTAAAAAAAATTGATTATGACAGTAAAAAAGATCAGATCATCCTAACGGGTGATTTGGTGAACAGAGGCCCAAAGTCTCTCGCTGTTTTGAATTACTGCATGGCAGACAAAAATATTACCACTGTGTTGGGAAATCATGATCTCTACTTGCTTTACTTAATAAGTATTAACAAAGGTAAAGGTAAGTTAAAAGAAATACTTGATGCAGAAAATGTTAAACAAATTTTTGAATGGCTCATCACACGCCCTCTTCTCATTCAAATCTCCAATCAATCGACAAATAATAAATTCATTATCACGCATGCTGGCATTCCAGAAGTTTGGTCTCTAGAAAAAGCTCAAGCTCTTGCTGACGAGGTTACTCAGGCACTGACTGATAATTCATCCAAGATACTTAAAGCAATGTGGGGCGATGACCCAAAGTCTTGGAATGAATCATTAACAGGCAATGAAAGATATCGAATTATTATCAACTACCTTACTAGAATGAGATTTCTCGGCAATGATGCAAGTCTGGACTTGAAAAATACAACTACAAAAGCTTTCAAGGGATCTAAACCATGGTTTCACTATGAATCTGCATCCTATAAAAAAATGAAACAATATTATGTGTTTGGTCATTGGGCATCATTAAATGGTAGAACAAAAAATCCTCATTTTATTGGTTTAGATACTGGCTGCGTCTGGAAAGGTAAACTTACAGCTCTTAGAATAGATGATTTAGAGAAAATTTCGGTAAAGTATTAGCATGAAAGTTTTCCAAGTTGGCGGATCTGTAAGAGATGAATTGCTTGGGGTGGAACCCAAAGATCGTGACTGGGTTGTAGTAAATTCTAGTCCAGAAGAAATGGAAGAAAAGGGATTTAAACCCATAGGTAAAGATTTTCCAGTCTTCTTACATCCAGAGACTAATGAAGAATATGCCTTGGCTAGAACTGAAAGAAAATCTGGTGTTGGCTATAAAGGTTTCAAATTCTATTTTGATTCCAGTGTCACCCTTGAAGAAGATCTAAAACGAAGGGATTTTACAATTAATGCAATAGCCAAAGATCAAAATGGTCGTATCATTGACCCCTTTGAAGGTAGAGGACACTTAAAAAATAAAATATTTAAACATGCCTCCCCTGCGTTTGAAGAAGACCCACTTAGAGTCTTAAGATTTGCAAGATTTAAATCATATAAACAACTCCATGATTTTGATCTTCATGAAGAAACAAAAGTTTTATTTGGTAAGATCGTTGCTTCAACTGAACTAAAAGATTTGTCGCCCGAAAGAGTGTGGATGGAAACTAAAAAAGCTCTAGAAAATAATTTTAGTGATCAGTTTTTTAAAACTTTAATTAAGTACCATTTAACAGATCCATGGTTTAAAAATCTTAAAAGCGTTTCATGCGATGGAGATTTACCTGAGCTTAAATGGGCTGATATGCAAAGAATAAATTGCTTTCAACTCTCCGCATCATTGCCAATCCCAAACTCATACATAAAAGCTCTAGAATCTTTAAAACAAGTAATTAATTTTATTGAATCTAACAATAAATCAGAAAAATTGAAATTGCTTGAAAAGATGAACGTGCGTCGTAATTATGAAATATTAATGCATTTCAAACAATATGAGTCCTTGAATGAGCATCAGGACTATCTAGAGAAAATATTTAAATCAGTCATGGCGATAGACTTCTCAGTGCTGGCAAACTTGAGTGAGTCTGAAGTTTCGAATCAAAAACAATTGCTTTATCATGAAACCTTAAAAGAGATCATATGAAAAAAAGAATTTTGATTACTGGTGCAGCGAAAAGGATAGGCAAAGAGATGGCCTTATCTTTTTTTAATAAAGGTTGGGACATTGTAATTCACTACAATAGTTCCAAAGAAGAAGCTGAAGCTCTTGCTGATCAAATGAACTCTGAAAGAAATAATAGCGCCATGCTTGTTCAAGCAAATCTTGATAATGCAAATGAAGTTGAAATGTTAGTGGAAAAAATACTATCAAAAAATGGCAGCATTGATGCATTGATTAATAACGCCTCAACTTTTTACCCCACCCCTATTGGAACTTTCTCTGAAGAAAATTGGAATGCTCTCATGGGCAGTAATTTAAAGGCGCCGCTATTTTTAATTCAGTCATTTTATAAAGAACTAGAAAAGAATAAAGGTTTTATTATCAACGTTACTGATATTAATGTTGATAGAGCTTTGGTCAATCATTCAATTTATCTTGCTGCTAAATCTGGCTTGCAAACTCTCACAAAATCGCTGGCTAAAGAATTAGCTCCTAACATCAGAGTCAATGCAATTGCCCCTGGTGCAATCCTAGAGCCACCCAATACAGATTGGACAGCAGAACAAAAAAATAACATTATTAATGCGGTTCCCATGAAGAGAATGGGGACCGAAAAAGATATTGTAGATGCTGCAATATATCTTTCTGAGGCAGAATATGTGACCGGTCAGATATTAAATATAGACGGAGGAAAATCTCTATAATGAATAACTCTAACTCAAATAATCCTGACGGTAATAAAATTTTCTCAGGAACAAAAGAAGTTGCCGAGAACCTTAAGTTTAACGAGTTAGGGTTGCAGGGATGGCTTGATGATAATGTTTCCTCGGCTGGAAAAATTATAGAAATAGCTCAATTTAAAGGCGGTCAATCAAATCCCACCTATAAAATCACAACCGAAAATCAAAAATTTGTCCTCCGCAGAAAACCTCCCGGAGTATTATTGCCATCTGCTCATGCTGTAGATAGAGAATACAAGGTGATGACAGCTCTTCAACAAACCAAAGTTCCTGTACCAAAAACTTATGGTCTTTGTGAGGACGAAGAAATTATAGGCACGCCTTTTTTTATCATGGATTTCCTTGATGGGAGTATTTATTGGGACCTGCTATTAAGTGACAAATCTCCAGCAGAGAAAAAGGAAATTTATAGAAGTAAAAATAATGTCATTGCTCAGCTTCATATGGTGGATTATCAATCAGTAGGATTATCTGATTATGGTAAGCCTGGAAATTATATAGCTAGACAAGTTTCTAGATGGACCAAGCAATATATCGCCTCAGAGACTCAAGATATTCCTGCAATGAATAGCTTGATAGATTGGCTTCCATCTAATATTCCTGATGAAGATGAAACCACAATTGTTCATGGGGATTATCGACTCGATAATATGGTTTTTAATCCAAATAATAATGTTATGGGAGTATTGGATTGGGAGCTTTCAACGCTTGGACATCCTATTGCAGACTTCAATTACCACTGTATTAGTTGGAGAAATATTCCAGAACTTGGTGATGAAAAATTCTGTCAAGAAAATGGCATTCCAACTGAAAAAGAATACAGGAATATGTATTCTGAAATTACTGGAAAAAACCTTGATGAGCATTGGGAGTTTTATACTATTTTTAATATCTTTAAACTTGCTGGGATCCTCCAAGGAATTATGGGTAGAGTCAGAGATGGAACTGCAGCAAGCAAGCATGCTGAGGACAGAGGAAATCAAGTGGCTCCTCTAGCAGAAGCTGCTTGGGGCTTGGTAGAAAAAAACTATAAATAAATTCATAATATTTCTTCAAGTGGTTCAGATACAAATCGATATTTAGCTATCTCATCGCTCTCAAAAAGTATTTCCTCGTCATCGCTTAGTTGCAACACAATGTCTATATCAAGAGTTCTTGAAGAAAATTTTGGGCTATTTCTATCTCTTCCAGAGCTATTTTCAATATCTTTTAATTTTTGATTTAGACTCTCAAAAGATAGTGAAGATGTCCCGCAAAAGATAAGGTTTAAAAAATCATCTCCATCAAAACCCTCCGCTTGAGTTTTGTATATTGAGGAGCATTTTGTTTCGGTAAGGATTTTGCTCAGCGAAGCAATGGCCAAATCTAGGTTTGACTCTGGGTTAATATTACTCCCAAGCGAAAGGTAGTACTTCATTATCTGTGGATAATTACTCCAACATCTTCCGCATGCCTTAGCGCGCCTGGCTTAGAAACTCTTAATTTTAGTGAATCAACTTTATATTCATTTTTTACAAGATCAGCAATGCCCTCAGCCAAGGTTTCTTGGAGCTGGAATTCAGACTCCTCAACAAACTTAATGATTCCTTTGGTAATTTTTTTATAATCAATAGTGTCTTCAATGGCATCAGTTTTTGCAGCCCTCTTACAATCAAACGTCATCTCTAGATCTATGCTTACTTCTTGTCGAACCTCCCGCTCCCATCCAAAGATTCCAATGATCGTTTGAACTCTTAAGTCTTTTATATAAATTAAATCTTCCATTTTATTTCTTCTCCAAAGGCCAGCGCGGTCGAGCATGAGAGTTTAGCTGAAATGTTCCTTCATCTGTTTTCAAGCTTCCTAAGTATGCAATCATTGCTGCATTGTCTGTGCAATGAGCAATTGGTGGATATAAAACATTAATATTTAACGATTCCTGAAGAGTGGAGATTTTTTCTCTGAGCAATTTATTCGCTGCTACTCCACCAGCCAACACAATGCCCTCTCTCCCAGTATCTGTTAAAGCTTTGGATATTTTCTTCACAAGCACCTCTGTCGCTGCATGCTGAAAAGATGCGCAAATATCTGCTTGAATAACCTCAGTAATTTTTTCTAGATCTTGAACCGCATAGAGCACAGAAGTTTTGAGGCCGCTAAAACTAAAATCATAGTCGTCGCTGTGCAGCATTGGCTGTGGGAATTGGAATTTTTTTGGATCACCATGCTGAGCCATTTTTTCTATCTCAGGACCACCCGGATAACCTAAGCCAATAAGCTTAGCAACCTTATCAAAAGCTTCTCCAACTGCATCATCCCTTGACTGTCCTAAGATCTCGTAATCATTCAAACCCTTAACATCAATAATCAGTGAATGACCTCCAGAGACAAGAAGCGTTAAAAAAGGAAAATCTAATTTCTCTCCACCAAGAAATGGAGCCATCAGGTGACCTTCAAGATGATTCACAGGTATCAATGGCTTATTAAGAGCAAGTGCTAGCCCTTGAGCAAAATTTTCGCCTATTAATAATGTTCCTAACAATCCTGGACCTGCAGTGTAAGCTATCTGATCAATATTGCTTGGATGAATGTCTCCTAATGCTCTCTTATATATATGGGTAATTTTTTGGCAATGATCTCTAGAAGCAAGCTCAGGTATAACACCGCCATACTCTGCGTGAAGTTCAATCTGAGAAAAAACTGCTTCTCCTACCAACCCCTTATCAGAATCATACAAGGCTACAGCTGTTTCATCGCAAGATGTTTCAATACCTAAAGTAATCATAAAAAAGTTTTTGCATTCACTACATAAAAAGAATAAACTACCCAGCAATTATGCCTTCTATAATAATAAAAGAAACAGAATACTTCGACGTTGGTCTTAGAAAATTTAAGCGTGCTTGTGAAAAAGCAGCGATCGTTCCTGAGATACGCGCAAGAGAGTTCTATGAAAAACCTACTGCTGTAAGAAAGAGAAAAATGGCTGCTGCAATCAAGCGAGCACATAAAACTAACAGAAAATTTAGTTTCTCAAGGCAAAGATCCTATCGTTAATTTGTCTCTTTTAGACACAATAAATCAAGACTTAAAAGCAGCCATGCTAAGCAAGGATGTAATTACGCGCGATACTTTAAGAATGTTAATTTCAGACATTAAAAAATTTGAGATTGATGAAAGAGTGGAGGCTGATGATGCCAAAATTTCTAATTTAATTAACAAGAATGTAAAGCAGCGAAGGGACTCAATAGAGCAGTTTAAAAATGGTGGTCGTGATGACCTTGTTGCTACCGAACAAAATCAACTAGATGTAATTCTAAAGTATTTACCAAAGCAATTATCAGAAGAAGAAATCCAGTCACTCATCCAAGAGGGAATCGCAGCAGTCTCGGCTGAGGGCATGCAGGATATGGGAAAACTAATGGGTCATCTTAAGCCTAAATTTGAAGGAAAGGCTGATATGTCAATTGTCAGCAAGCTTGTAAAAAATTTGCTGGTATAAATAGCACTAGATCAAAAAATCTAAATTCTTTAGAATCATTGGATGTTCAAAAATAACTTAAGGCTTCTTATTGAGTTCATCGTAATTATATCTGGTGTCTTATTATCATTTTACATTGACGATTTTAGGCAACTCCAAAACCAAAAACTTGAAAAAGATATTTTAATTGGGGAATTAGTAATTACAGCCAGGGAAGACCTTAAACAAATACAAAATCTAAGAAAAGATTTGATAAAGGTTCAAGACAATATAAAGATTTTCCTTAAAGATATTCGAGACAATAGAAAGGATATAGCGGATAAAGAAATAGCTATAAATTATTTATTTATTTCAGAAAAAATGAGCGTTTCTTTTTTTCCTCAAGATGGGATATTTAATCAATTAATATCTACAGGGTCATTGGAGCTAATTAAATCTAACGCTCTGAAGAATTTATTGTTAAGAAATTTTACTCATTACCTAGATAGAAATCAGGCAAATAATAGAACGCTGGATGACTTATATTTAGATTTTGTAAACAATGTTGATCCATTTATTTCAGTTATGAGTAAAGACAAGCAAGATGCCTCATTTATTTACACAGATAGAATAGTTGATTCCTTTTCTATAGATTCAGATTACTATCTTTCAAATAATTTTAAAGCATACCTTTCTAGCGCCAACACCATGGTTGGAAAGAATATAGATATGCTTAATTTATTTGAAAAATCCTATAATCAAATTCTAGAGTTAGCTAATAAAGCATAAATCTAATGTTTGTAAGATGAGGGCTTGTTCTCTGTATTTGTATATCTTTCGGTTAATTTAGTAGATCGTGAGCTTAAGTCTTGCAATTTACCTTCTATCATTACAATTTTAGGGAAAGACGATGGTTCTAATGGGTCCCCATCCCAGACAATGACATCTGCTAATTTGCCAGTTTCAATTGATCCTCTATCATCCAACCTAAAAGTTTGCGCTACTGTATTCGACATTCCCTTGATTGCTGTTTCATAAGACATGCCATATGCAACAGCATTTCCTGCTCCCTGCCGCATAAGATGATAGTTGTGACTTCTTTGAGTACTAAACATAATTGGAATACCAACTTGGTCAAGAATCTTTCCAAGATCTAGGCTTGATCCCAGCTCATCAAATGAATTGGGTATATTGTCCATTGGATCAATAATTACAGGAGTATTACTCTCTTTAAGTTGATCTAAGACCATTGGAGCCTCTTCCACGCTGACTAAAACCAGATTTAAATCATACTTTTTCTTCATGGATAATGCTTGCAAGATATCAACTGCTCTATTGGTTTCTATAACAAATGGCATGCCATCATTAACCACTTTGCCTAATGCAATAATATCTTGAGACTGGAGTTCTAATTGATCGGCTAAATTCATTTCCAAAATTTCTTCAATTGATAAAGTCTTAACCATTTTTCCAATATCTAATAGTGATTCAAGTATTGATAAAGTTTCTGCACGAGATCCGTAAGAAGATCCTAACCTGCCAAACATGGCTATGTCTTTAGAGCCCTTAATTTCTAGACTTCCATCTAAAACAAAATGAGAGCCCAATCCAAAAATTGGAAAGGAAGATGCGCTTGGGGTGCTCATGGCACTGGTTACACCGTTGCTTCTATTCCATGGGATTCCAGTTGAATGAGGATTAAATGCATTAAAGATACTGAAGCCGGCGCTCAAAAGATCTGATTCATCATCTCGAGTCACATCCAAAGCATTAATCTCAACAATACCTAAATTACTCATCGGTGAGATCAATCCAGGTGTTACTGGTAAACCATTCACCTCAATTACTCTAGTGTTACCATCAATAATTAAATTAGTGCCAATACCAACGATTGTTTTATCAGAAATTAAAATATCTTGAGTCTTTGCGCTGTCTCCATTACCCGAGTGAACTAAGCCTCCCTTAAGCAAGATAGTTTCTGATGAAAGATTGAATGTAAAAATTAAAAATAATGATAAAGATAGTCTTTTCATCTTATTGCACCCTATTAGTTTGAGGTTGAATAATGCCTAAATCAAAATCTGTTATTGGTTGAATCTTGGGATTGTTTATATCAAATGCAAAAGCCCCATCTATCAATACTTTTTCAGCTCTAGAGTAAATACTAAATGGATCTCCGCTCCAAAGCACAATATCTGCATCTTTGCCTACCTCTATACTTCCAGTCTGATCAAGTATCCCAGCAGCTTTAGCAGGATTGCTTGTGATCCATCGCATGGCATGAGCTTTAGAAATTTCATAGCCTGCTCTATTTCCTGCAGCCATTGCTTTGGCGGCTTCCTGATTAAGATGTTGAATTCCAACCGCATCATCTGAATGCACTATGGCGCAACCAGTCCCATTTCTAGCTTGATCAATAATAGCTACATTAGCTTGAACCATATCATAAGCTTCGTGCTTGAATCCCCACCAATCAGCCCACATTGCGGCACAAATTCCTTCGTCAGCAAGGAGATCAGCTATCTTGTATGCTTCTACAGCATGATGAAAAGTAGTGATCTTATAATTGAACTCTCTGGACATCTCAATCATCATTGCCATTTCTTCCGCTCTATAACAATGATTTTGGATAAGTATTTCTCCATTTAAAACACCCATTAAAGTATCCATAGCTAGGTCTCGTGTGGGTCGACGATCTTCATTTGTTTTATTCATACCATCCGTGTATTCAACAGCATCTATCCAAGCACTTCTGTAACCTGCCATGTTACCCATTCTGGTTGAAGGAGATTGCCTACGATTTCCATAAACCCTTTTTGGATTTTCTCCACAAGCCATTTTTAGTGAGTGCGGCGCACCTGGAAATTTCATAGCCTGAATTGTATTTTGTGAGACATTTTTAAAAGTTGCACCTCGACCACCAAATAAATTAGCAGAGCCTGGCAAAACATGAAACGAAGTAACTCCACCCTTGAGTGCAAGCGCAAATTGTGGATCTTGTGTCCACAGCGAATGCTCAGCCCAAACCTCTGCAGTTACAGGAGCAGTAGCCTCGTTTCCATCAGAGCTAGTAGAAACTCCAGGAGCAGAATAAACTCCCATGTGTGAGTGAATATCAATGATGCCTGGAGTAATCCATTTATCAGTTGCATCTACAACCAAAACTCCTGGAGCTGATATAGATTCACCAATTTCCATAATTTTTCCTTCAGAAAGCAATAAATCATAATTTCTAAATTCACCCCCCAAGCCGTCATAAATATTGGCTGACTTAAAAAGTATAGGCTCTGAGTCCATTGGTAAATATGTTGATGCAAAGGCATTATCAATACCTGGATTGATTGAGTCTAACTCTGAATCTCCAAACGGAAGATCAATATTAAAACTTTCAGAGCAGCTGATGATGGTAAAAAGCAATATTGGGATAAGTACTTTGTTTTTCATAATAGATTTTCCTCTTATAAAGATTATAGGGCCATTTAAAGAGATATAATATTTATATGACAAGAAAAAATAATAGATCAAATGATGAGATGAGACCTTTGGAAATTGAGCTTGGTGTGAATAAACACGCTGAAGGCTCTGCTCTAATAAAGTTTGGTGATACTCATGTAATTTGCACAGCAAGCATTGAAAATCATGTCCCTAGATGGATGAGAGGCTCTAATGAAGGCTGGATTACTGCAGAATATGGTATGTTACCTCGGTCAACTCATGAGCGAATGAACAGAGAAGCTGCCAGAGGCAAGCAAAGTGGCAGGACCATGGAAATTCAAAGATTAATAGGTAGATCCTTGAGGCAAGCTGTTGATTTGAAATACCTAAAAGATAAAACAATCAATGTAGATTGTGATGTCATCCAAGCAGATGGCGGAACCAGAACAGCATCTATCTCTGGGGCTTGTGTTGCTTTATTTGAAGCTATCAAAAACTCTCATGATGATCAAAGGGCAATTAAAGAGTATGTTGCGGCTGTTTCAATAGGATTAAAAGATGGGCGCCCTCTTTTAGATTTAGACTATGAAGAAGACAGTTCAGCAGATACAGATTTGAACGTGGTAATGACTGAAAGTGGTGACATCATAGAAATCCAAGGAACGGCTGAAAAATATCCTTTTACCAAGAGTCAACTCGATGAAATGATTGAATCTGCATCAAATGGCATTGCAGATATAGTGAATTTTCAAAAATCATGTCTGAGCTAAAAGATTTTCAAAGAACCTTTATTGAACTAGCGCTTCAATCTCATGCCTTAGAGTTTGGAAAATTTACACTTAAATCTGGAAGAACCAGTCCTTATTTTTTTAATGCAGCAAAAATGCTTAACGGCTGCGATTTATTCAAACTTGCTAATTGCTATGTTGATGCTATAGAAGATTCCTCTATGAAGTTCGACTGCCTATATGGTCCCGCATATAAAGGAATCTTCTTAGGCTCAATCGTTGCAACGGTCTTTAGTCAAAGAGGTAACCCTTGCCCTCTTTCTTTTAATAGAAAAGAAGTTAAAGATCATGGTGAGGGTGGAAATATTATTGGTGCTAATCCAATTGGAAATGTAATGATTATTGACGATGTTTTATCGGCAGGAACTGCTGCAAGAGAATCTATTAAAATTTTAGAAGATTTAAATGCAATACCTAAAATATTTCTTGTTGGTTTAGATAGACAGGAAAAAGGAACTGGTAATCTATCTGCAAAAGCAGAGCTTGAAAAAGACTATGGTATTCATGTCTCATCCATCGTTAACTTAGAAGCCCTGATAGAATTTTCAAATAACAACAAAGATTTTCATTCTTACACATTTGAGCTTGAACAATATAGAAATAGCTGGGGTGCATAATGTTTACTGGAATTGTTAGCGGCAAAGGTCATGTTCAAAAAATTATCAAATCTAAAGATTACGTATCTTTGATCATCAAGGCTCCAAAAGGCTTCTCCAAAAATTTAACTAAGGGAGCTAGCGTCTCGGTAAATGGAGTGTGTTTAACTGTAAAAAAAGGTAAGACAGATATTCTAGAATTCGATGTTATAGAGGAAACCTTACAGAAAACCAATTTAAAAGATATTTCTAAATCATCCAAAGTAAATCTAGAGCGGTCCATGACTGCTAAAACAGAAATTGGCGGACATCTAGTCTCTGGTCACATTCATGGAACAGGAGAAGTTTTAAAAGTGGTCAATAGGCAGACAACAAAAGACCTGCAAATTAAAATTCCTACCAGTTTAAGAGAGTATTTTTTTTATAAAGGTTATGTTGCATTAAATGGATGCAGTTTAACGATTGGAAAAGTGCTGAAAACATCTTTTTATATTCATCTCATTCCTGAAACAGTCTCAGTAACTACTTTTAAAGACATAAAAAAAGGAGATCTCATCAACATTGAGATCGAGCAAGCAACGATTAACACTGTCGAAACAGTAAAGAGAGTTATGAGTGAGAGAAAAGTTTAGTTAAGACTGCCATTCTCATGCCCACGCCATTAAAAATTTGATTTCTAATTTTGCAATTTTCTAGTTCGCTTGCTTCTTTGCTTAATTCAATTCCAAAGTTTACTGGCCCTGGATGTAGTAATATCATTTCAGGATCAGCTACCTGGAGTGAGTCAACGTTGATTTGATATCTCTCGACGTAATCACTAGCGCCGATGGTAAGTTTTTCTGATAACCTCTCATTTTGAATCCTTAAGGCCATCACAACATTAGCATCCTGCAACGCGGTTTCTAACTCAGGTTCAAAATTACCGATTGGACTTTCGATAAAATTTTTACAAAGATCGGGGTGCCCGCAAAACGTTATGTTTTTATATCCAACAATTTGTATTGCTTCAATAAAAGAATTCACCACTCTTGAGTGGTCAAGATCACCAACAATGGCGATGTTTAAATTATCAAATTTTTCTTTTGATTCATGGATAGTCATCAAATCAATTAATGTCTGGGTAGGATGTGAAACTGAACCTTCGCCTGCATTAATAAACTGCATATTTGAAAAATGTTTAACAAGATCGTGAATAACTGATTCAGTATGGCGAAGGATACATAAATCAACTCCCATCATCTGCATGGCATCAAGTGTATCTTCTAAAGTTTCACCTTTATTCATAGATGAATTTGATAAGTCAAAATCTATAAATTTTGCACCAAGGTTGTGAGCAGCTATTTCAAAAGATAATTTAGTTCTAGTGCTTGGCTCACAAAACATAGAGACAATCTTTTTGTCAGGAAACAAGTTTTCATTTCTATAATCTAAAGCGTCATCAGATTTAAAATTATTTGCAAGCTCAATCAAGTCAAAAATGTCTTTCTTGGCAAGATCGGAAAAGTTAATTAGGTTTCTGGACATTAAATTTCTATCGACAAGATGGCATCCATCTCAATATTTACATCTTTTGGCAATCTGGATACTTCGATTGTTGAGCGTGCGGGAAATGGTTCAGAGAATCTTTCTTTCATAAGGTTATTCACAGCATCAAAATTAGAAAGATCAGTTAGAAAAATACTTAGTTTTAAAATATTATCTAAGCCTCCTCCAGCTTCTTTGCAAATTGCATCTAGGTTATCAATAACCTGGTTAACTTCATCCTCAAAAGTGTTGTTATTGAGTTCTCCACTTCCAGGAATAAATGCTACTTGCCCAGAGATAAATACAACATCTCCCCATTGAATAGCTTGAGAATATGGCCCAATCGCAGCTGGGGCTTTATTTGTAGAAATTGGTTTTTTCATTTTTGGTTTTGGTGTCGTTGACTATTCTTGAGCAGCTCGTTACGTATCTTAATGACCGTAATTTTACCATCAATTGATTCATTGAATCAGTATTCAACACTTCAACCTCAACAATAAACTCAATGATCATTGCATCGATATCTCTGCTTTGAATGTTTACTATATTAAGATTTGATTTAGTAAATACTGAAGCTATATCAGCCAGTATTCCTGGTCTATCTTCTGCATGAATTTTTACATGTCCTTTGTAGTGCAGTTCCTTGCTATCAGATCCCCACATTGCAGGAAAATATCTAGATGAAACATTTTGACTTCTATGAGGGGCAACCTGCCTACATCTTGCATGATGAATTACGATTCCCCTATCAGTGTCTGAATGTGCAGTGATTGGATCGCCATGAATAGGCATACAGCATTTTGCATAGATCACTGAAACCCCTTCAATCTGATGGTCAGATAAAACCATTGCTTTGAGTTTAGGATTTTTATTTTTTTTAATTTTTAATGCAGCAAAGAACCTCTCAGCTACTAAAGCGCCTGTTTTCTTTCCAGATCCAAGATCTGTTAAAAGCTCATTAAGAGATTTAACTCCTATCATCTCTAAAATTCTAGACATTCTGCTGCCTCGATACTCATCAAGAGATACGCCCCCTCTTTTTAATTCAGATTCAAGCATTAATTTTCCAGCTTTCCTTGATTGTGAAATTTTTTGATTGCGAAGTGCTAGACGTATTGAAGACCTAGCTTTGCTTGTAACAACAAAGTTAAGCCAGTCTGGGCTTACTTCTTGTTTGTCTGAAGCAATAATTTCAATTGACTGACCATTTTCTAAACGAATGTTTAAGGGTGCATATTTTCTATTTACTTTACATGCTACCGCTTTATTTCCTAGTTCTGTATGAAGTTCGTAAGCAAAGTCAATTGGCGTTGAACCAGATTTTAAATTTACAATCTTACCTGCTGGGGTAAAAACATAGACTTCGTCATAAACAAGATCAGTTTTGATTGATTCAACAAATTCATGGGAATCTTGAGAGGCCTCACTAAGAGCAGTAAAGCTTTCAATCCATTTTTTTGCTCCAATAAGATCTGAACTAACCGCATCCTTTGTTTTATATGACCAATGAGCAGAAATACCATTCTGAGCTATTATTTCCATACTCTTTGTTTGAATTTGGACCTCAATTGGTACGCCATCTAATGCAATTAAAGAAGTATGAAGGGCTTGGTACCCATTGGTTTTTGGAATCGCAATATAATCTTTAAATCTATTTCCAATAGGTTTGTGAACATTATGAATTACGCCCAAAGCTCTATATACATCATCGACTGAATTTACAATCACGCGAAAAGCATACACATCAAGTATTTCTGAGAATGGCTTTTTCTTATTTTTAATCTTTGAATAAATACTACTAAGAGATTTCTGCCTTCCCTTTACAGTAGCAGTAATATCATTGTTTTTTAAATAATACTTAAATTGCTTTCTTAGCTTGGAGATTATTCTTTTTCTGCCTCCCACTGTCTGCTTAACAGCAGATTCAAGCATTCGCGCTCTCATTGGATGGATGCATTTAAAAGCTAAATCCTCAAGCTCAATACGAATATTTTGCATGCCAATTCTAATTGCAATAGGGCCATAGAGCTCCATGGTCTCAATTGATTTTCTGATTTGCTTTTCTCTTGGCAAAAACTCAATAGTTCTCATGTTATGCAATCGATCGCATAGCTTTACAATAATTACTCTTATATCCTTGGACATAGCTAAAGCCATCTTTTGTAGATTGTTAGCATTACGATCTTCGATGCTATCGAAATCTAGTTTGTTAAGATTACTTACCCCATCCACTATTGCCACGATATCTTTACCAAAAAGTTTTTCTAAATAAGATTTTTTAATAAAACTATCTTCTAAGACATCATGCATTAAACCTGCACAGACCGTCTCAATATCTAAATGAAGTTCTATTAAGATGGATGCTACTTCAACAGGGTGAGTTATGTATGCTGAACCTTCTTTACGAAATTGATCCTTGTGTGCCTCAAATGCAACATTGTATGCAGTTTGTAAGAGGTCTAAGTCTTTTTTAGAAAAGTAGACTTTGGCGGATTCGTAAAGTTTTTTTGGAACTGGCGAAAGAAGCTTTCTGTTAGAGAAGTCTAAAAGAACTTGATTGGAGACTACCCGGTCACTCAATTAGAAGCTCCAGGATTAACATTAGCCGATAATTTCTTGTTGTGGCTTTTCTCTGTCGATAGCAAACTCATCCAATAGCAGATCTTCTTCCAGAGTTTTATCTAGAATTTCTTTTGTAATGAGCCCTTCTTCGATTTCTCTCAAAGCAACAATAGTAGGTTTATCATCTTCCCACTCTACCATTGGTTCTCTGCTAGTTGTTGAAAGCTGTCTTGCTCTTCCTGATGCCAGTAAGATTAATTCAAATCTACTTTGAACCTTATCTAAACAACCTTCTACTGTAATTCTTGCCATAATGTTTTCTCCGAGGGCGTATTTTAGTGTTTATTTGCCTAATAAGACAATAGCTGAGCTAAAAACTGTTGAACTTCTTCCATATTTTGCTTATTTGTCGAGTTTTCTTGAGCAATAACATTAAAAAGTTCATTTTTAGCATCATCAAAACAATCATTGATAATTATATGATTATATTCAGTTGCATAAGCCAATTCATCTTTTGCATTTTTTAATCTCAAATTAATGGACTCTAAGTCTTCATCTCCTCTAGTTTTTATTCTTTCCTCTAAAGAATCTATGGATGGGGGAAGAATAAAAATTGAATCATAATTAAGAGACAAATCATTAATTTGCCTAAACCCCTGCACATCGATTTCTAAGATTAAATTTACTCCTGCGCTCAGTTTTGATTGAACAAACTCCACAGAAGTGCCGTACCAATTATCATGAACTTTTGCATGTTCAAGAAAAAAATGTGAATTTTTTTTATCTAGAAAATCTTCTTTAGAAATAAAGAAATATTGATTACCATCTGATTCACCTTTTCTTGGTGACCTAGTTGTATAAGAGATGGATAATTCTAGAGGCAAATTAGACTGATTTGCTTTGGCTAAAACTGCATCAATTAAAGATGACTTGCCTGCTCCGGATGGGGCCGAAACCAAAAAAAGTTTAGGATCTCTCATCACTCTAAATTTTGAGCCTGCTCACGCAGCTCCTCTACCTTTAACTTCATGGTTAGTGCTAAATCTTTTAAATCTGGTTTTTCTATCTTCACTGATAGAGTATTCACCTCTCTAAATAATTCTTGAAGGATAAAATCCATTTTTTTGCCATGCGCATTTTTTAGTTTGAATAATTTATTAAGTGAATCAATATGAAAACTAATTCTTTCAAGCTCCTCAGCTATATCATGTTTTAAAGCCACATTTGAGAGCTCATTAGCTATCTCATCTTTATTAATATCGATGTTTTTTTGAATGAACTTATTCTTGATGGTTTTGACTCTATGTTTCAACAATGAAGGTGCCGACTTAGATAATTTTTGATGAGCATTTTTTAAAAATAACGTCTTAGCAAAAATAATTTTTTGTATTTTTTGGCCTTCCTTAGCCCTAGATTCCACTAGGTTCTTTATTGCAATATTTAATGCCTTCTTGCCTAAAATTGAAATATCTTTTTTTGAAGTCCTGACTGTTAACAGGCCCGGAATATCTCTAAGATCACTTAATTTAAGATTTAAATGTTTAAAATCTTTACTGGTTTTGAGAGTGCTTTTTAAATTCCTGATACTTTCTTGGTTCAGTTCATAGGAATGGTCTGACTGAAAATTATCATGAATTTTGACCTCAAAAGATCCCCTTAGAAACTTTTTCTTTATCTGATTTTTTATGTATTCCTCTAAATCATTGGGCAGGCTGTAACCTCTAAAAGATATATCTACAAACCTGTTATTAACCGACTTAATTTCACATAAAACCTCCATCTTCTTTGAAGTTGCTTGCCCTGTTCCGTACCCTGTCATGCTGTAAAACATAAGATTCCTAAATGCTTTTCACTATTATCACATTAAACCACTGTCTAATAACTTTTGTGGATCAAATGACTTGCCAATATTATCTGAACTTATAAAAAAATCTTCGAAAGAGTGTTCAGGACAAACAAGAGAAAAAATATCACTGTACTTTTGGGCTGGTTCACTACAAATCAGTGGCCCAGATATATGGAATAATTCTTTGTTGCAAATATAGTTTGCTATTACCAAAGAAAGATTAGTCCTGCTAAACATATTGGCTTCAGTAAAGCGTAGATGATATTTTTCTCCATCATAAGCATCCACATAGTTTTTCATCCAATGAGCTTGTTCGTCATACAATCCTGATGGACGTAGAATTAGAGGCTCTATTTTGGATTCACGGGTTACAAAGTCTTCATACTCTAGAATAATGCTTGCTTGCTCATCATCGGGCAAAGGTTTCATCGCTTCAGTTATGTTTCTTCCATTGCCCAAGCCATAAACCCTTGTTGAAGTAACAATCAGTAACTTTTCATAACTTAAATTTTTATTGAAAAAGTCCATCATTCGATATGACGCATCTAAGAATCCTCTCTGATAGCCATCTGAGTCTGGCGAGGTTGGCTTTAAAATCAACACAATGGTAGAAAAATCCATAGAGGGCACAATCAATTTTGATTCGTTCATCCAATCATGCTGAATAAATTCAACATTAGGTAAAGCAGCAGACGCACTTCTAGAAACGCCTAAAAATTCTTGCTTAGGAAGCCTTGCAGCTATCCGAATGCCAATGTCTCCATAGCCTATAATTAAAACTTTTTTCATATATATGTTTCTAAAGTCCTTATATTAAAAGT
>CAYVYQ010000004.1:36872-44332 GCA_964455855.1 uncultured Gammaproteobacteria bacterium | reverse complement strand
TTGCTAGGCCCAAATGGTGCCGGGAAAACAACAACACTTGAGATGCTTGAAGGATTGAGTGATATTGATGGCGGCGAGGTTTTTGTAAATGAGATTAATGTGAAGAATAACCCTTATGAAGTTAAAAAAATTATAGGCGTACAACTTCAATCAAATGAATATTTTGATAGGTTAAATTTATCTGATTTATTGATTCTTTTTGCCAACCTATACTCGGTATCAGTTAATCCAAAGGCTTTACTTGCTAAAGTTGATTTAGAGAATAAAATTCATGCTCTGCCTGATGACTTATCAGGGGGGCAAAGACAAAGGTTCTCTATTGCATGTGCTTTGGTGAATAATCCTAAAATATTATTTTTAGATGAGCCAACGACCGGATTAGACCCTCAAGCAAAAAGAAATTTATGGAATTTAGCCAAGAGTTTAAACGAAGAAGGCATGACCATTGTTTTAACAACTCACAATATGGAAGAGGCAGAGTATCTTTGCGACAGAATTGCAATCATGGATCAAGGCACAATAATTGCACAAGATACACCAAAGCAACTGATTTTGGATTATGCCTCAGAGCCACCCGAGACACCCAAGCATGGAAATATTGAGGATGTATTTTTGGCTCTCACAGGACACGGATTAAGAGACTAAAAGATGTTAACTAGGCCACAAATTTATCTTGCCTCTATCTTTATAAAGATCTTTTATAGAGATCGACAGTCGCTCTTTTTTAGCTTGCTATTTCCATTAATCTTTACAGGCATTTTTTTATTTTCTGGGGGTGAGCCCAGCCCAACCAAGCTCGGTTTAGTGAATCATTCTCAAGATGAGCTCTCAATAAAATTTGTTGAACTCGTAAAAAAAGAAAAAACTTTTCTTGTTAAAGAAGGCTCTGAATCAGAGTTAAAAAAGGAATTAATTGCTGCAGATCAGACCGCTGTAATTATTATTCCAAAGACATTCAATGAATTCCCAAATCCAGGACAGCTAAGGTTATTGCTTGATGCATCTCAAGTTAGGCAAGTGGATGCGATTAAGGATTCTTTAGAGTCAACTCTTCTATCCATTGAAAGGGATATTAGAGATATTGAACCCATGTTTGCTCTAAAGCTTGAAGATGTTAAATCCAGACCACAAAGATATATTGATTTTTTATTACCTGGGATCTTGGCATACATGCTCATGAATCTTTGTATAGCCGGTAGCGGTTTTAATATTGTTGAATATCGAAGAAGAGGTATTTTAAAAAGACTCTTTGTTACGCCTATTGAACCTAAAGATTTTATTATCTCCATTGTTCTTGCAAGAATGTTTATTATTCTGATTCAACTTTCAGTTATCTTGGCTCTGGCAATAGGGCTTTTAAAAATTAATATTATTGGCGGACTCTTGTCACTGTATGGTGTCATTTTATTAGGCGCATTTATTTTTTTATGCGTAGGTTTTTTTCTTGGTAGTCTCGCCAAAACCCAAGAGTCAATTCGCCCACTAGTTTTGTTGTTCACTTTCCCACAATTGATTTTATCTGGTATTTTTTTTCCAATCTCTGCTTTGCCAGCATTAATTCAACCCTTAGCTAGCAGCCTACCATTGAGCGTTGTGGCTTCGACAATGCGAAACATCGCAAACGATGGCGGGGCATTATTTGCAATAAATTTTAATTCGCTTGGTATTGTATTTTGGGTGTTTTTCAGCTTTTTTATAGCCACAAAGTTCTTTGTTTGGCAAAAAGTTGCCTCGTAAATATTATTGACATAACTCTTTCCTAAATGAATTTTTTATATATAATTGACAACGTTATCAGTTGGGGCTGTTACAAAATATGAAAAAAGAAGAATTAGTAGAGATATTTTCCAATCTTCATCCTGAGGATACAGCTGGAAATATAACTGGGGAAGTTCATCTAGCCGATGGGACTGTTATTAAGACTGACTCAATAAGAGTGGATATGGATGGAGGAAGGATCATCCTTTCTGAGGAGTCATCTCTTATGTATGAAACAAATAAAAAAAATTGGATTCAAGAACTTATTTTTTATCAAAATAAAAAAAGACGTTCAGCTTAGGCTTTCTTCTTTAAACGATTTAGCTTTATTTAAAGCTCCTATATTAAATCTAATCTTTGTTACTATAGTAACGCACATAATCAATTATCATTTTCTGAGAGTCGTCACATGCAGATGGGCTGCATATTTCACCTGGAATAGGCTCTTGGACAAAGCTTCCACCAATTGCGACGTTTAATATGAGGTAAAAATCTTCATTGAATGGGTACAGATCTCCCAAAGCGCTATTTAATGAAGCCTCAAAAACTAAGTGTTTTTTATCTATGTAGAAAGAAATTTTTTCTTTGTTCCAAACCAAATCAATATTATGAAACACTTCATTAAAATTAGTGGCCCGAGATTCATTATGATAGCCACCCTGGAACTTGTGACCATTTTGAAAGTAGTGAAGGGTAGAAAGCACTTGTTGTGAATTGCTTCCTCTGGATTCCATCAAATCAATTTCTCCACTTCTAGGCCAACCTCCAAACATGCTATCAGTAGGCATCATCCATATAGCCGGCCACAATCCTTGACCTTGTGGCACCTTGAATTTAATCGATATGATTCCAGGTGATTTAAAATTAAATTTGTTCTTGGTAACAAGTTTTGAAGATGTGTAAATTTGTTCATGAGAAGGATCATATAAAGGAACTATTTTTAACAGACCTTCTGAGAGCTCGTAATTGTTTTGATTGCTTGTATAAAATTGCAATTCATTATTTCCCCACCCGTTAACTCCATTCCCGATTTGAAAATCCCATTTATCTAAATTTAAAGAGGAGTCAGTAAATTCATCATTCCATGCCATTTTTAGTTTTGAATTGATGGTGATTGCATCATCTAAGCTTATGGTAGGCTGGGATATGATTGAACCATCCTGTAGTGATTTTGCATCAACCTCAGAGCAAGATAATAAGAAAAATGACACCGCTAGAAAATAAAGCCTGAAGAATCTATGATTTAAGGACATATTTTTAATTTTAAGTTACGGCTAAGAATAATAAGATACCAAAAAAAAAATTTAAATACATGCTAATCAAGATATCATTATTTATTCATTGGCTAGGTTTCCTTGCCTCATGTTTTATGCTTTTTATGGCATACCTTGACCCAAGTCAGGATGAAGTAATAATCCATATTATTGCGGCATCTATGCCCAACACCTTAGGATGGCTAATTGCATGCCTCATTGGAGGCAGAAGGAATTATTTTCCTTTTCTTAATAAGCAATGATAATCTGCATGAATGAAAGATAGTATTTCCCTTTAATGAATTTTCTTAGAAAAGAAAGTGATAATTATGCAGATATATATACTCTTGTTTATGACAATAAATATTCATTAGGATAAGTATATGTTTTTAAATTCTGAAGCTAAGTTTGCCGATGAACAAGAACTGGCAAAGCTCCTCCTCGGAGAATCCTATTTTTTAGATGATCCAGAAATAAGTCGCAACACAGAGTCCATCATTCAATTTTGTCGAAATAATAAAAGTAGACGAACAAAATTAGATGCTTTCATGGAGCAATATGGGCTATCCAACTCTGAGGGGATTGCTTTAATGTGTTTGGCTGAATCATTGATGCGCATTCCAGACAACCAAACAAGAGACGCATTAATTAATGAAAAGCTAACTTCTGCCAAATGGTCTGAGCACTTAGGCAAGGCTGAAAGTTTTTTGGTGAATTCAGCAACCTGGGGTCTAACTTTTTCTAAAGAATTCCTTCAAGCCTCTAGTCACGCCAGTAATAATTGGTTAATTGCCCTTGGAAAAAAAATTGGTGAATCCTCTATCAGAGAGGCAGTGCAGGTAGCCATGCAAGTTTTAAGCAAAGAGTTCGTTTGTGCAGAAAGCATAGGCGAGCTAAATAATTCGTCTTGGTTGAAAGTCAATCCATGTTCTTTTGACATGCTTGGAGAGGCTTCTCGTAATGAGGAGCAATCAATTCAATATTATGAATCTTATATGGAATCTATTCACCTTATCTCAAAAATAAATCTTGCTGAAGGTCTAAATAATGGAATTTCCATTAAGTTGTCTGCGCTTTATTCTAAATATGATGCTCTGCATGCTCGCAATGTAAATCAATTTTTGCTCCCAAGACTTAAAGAGCTTATTGTCGATGCCGCAAAAAAGGATGTGGCCGTAACGATTGATGCAGAGGAGCAAGATCGCCTTTCATTAAGCCTAGACCTAATTGAAAATTTAGCTTTAGATCCAGCAATCAAAGCATGGCCTGGCCTCGGACTTGCAGTCCAGGCTTATGGCAAACGATCACTTGCTGTCATTGATTGGCTTGATAAGCTATCCCAAGGAAGAGAAAAAATGCATGTTCGGCTTGTAAAAGGGGCCTACTGGGATTATGAAATTAAAAATGCTCAAGTAAAGGGCCTCAAAGGCTACCCCGTTTTTACCAACAAGCAACTAACCGATCTTAATTATCTTGTAACAGCTAAAAGACTTATAGAGTGTCACAACTTAGATTCTAGTTTTGCTACCCACAATGCTCACTCAATTGCCTCAATTATGAGCTTGAGCGAATCAAGTAAAAATAAAATAGAATTTCAGAGACTATATGGAATGGGAGAGCTGCTTTACTCCGCTTGCCATTCAACCTACAAGCTATTCCCAGACACAACTATTTATTGCCCAATAGGCCGTCACAAAGAATTGTTGCCTTATTTGGTCCGAAGACTCCTTGAGAATGGCGCTAACAGTTCATTTATTAATAAGTATTTAAATAACAACATACCAGCAAAGGATCTAGCCCAAAATCCTACAGATACGATTAAAGAGAAAATAGATCATTTAGACCTATCAAACATAGAACTGCCAAGAAATTTATATCTACCTCGAATTAATTCACAAGGGTTCGATTTAAATGAGTCAGATTGCCTTGATGAGCTCATGAAGGAGGTTAATCAATTTTCTGAACTAAGATTTCAAGCTTATTCTAAATCAATATGTACCCCCATCAACAACAATCCTCTTACGATTATTTCTAAGTGCTCAAAGCAACCAATTGGAACCCTGGAGAATTGCACTCTAGAGTCGATTAATCAATTGACGATTGAGCCGTCAAACAAATGGTTGAGTTTTTCAGTGGAATCTCGGTTTAAGATTCTTAATGCTGTTGCAGATTTGCTTGAGGAGCAGCGACCTAAATTTATTTATTTGTTGATGCATGAGGCTGGCAAGACCCTTGAAGATTCAATAGATGAAATAAGAGAGGCGGTTGATTTTCTTCGCTATTACGCGCAATGCGCTATTGATTTAAAGCCAATTATTCAAAGAGGCCCTACGGGGGAAGATAATATTTTGGAATATGGTTCAAAAGGGATTGTTTTATGTATCAGTCCATGGAATTTTCCTCTTGCAATAACAGTGGGACAAATTGCAGCAGCCTTGGCGGCTGGGAATACAGTTATTTCTAAGCCCTCAGAACACACTCCTATTCTTGCTTTTGAAGCCATTAATCTATTTTTAGATCAAGGCTTACCAGAAGATGCCATTCATTTGTTTCTTGGCAAGGGTGATATCGCTCAGGCTATTATTTTAAATCAGCCAATAGATTTGGTAGCGTTTACTGGCTCCTTAAAAACTGCAAAAATGATTCACCAAAGCTTATCTTCAAAAGCTGGAAAGATTATTCCATTGATTGCAGAGACCGGTGGTTTAAATAGCATGATTGTTGATTCAAGCGCATTATTAGAGAGAGCTTGCGATGATATTATCCGATCAGCTTTTAATTCAGCAGGTCAAAGATGCTCAGCTTTAAGACTGCTATTAATTCATCAAGAAATCTATCCACAATTAATCTCCATGTTAAAAGGAGCCATGAAAGATCTTACTATTGGCGCTCCTTCTGATTTGAATGTTGATGTGGGACCAATTATCGACACCCATTCTCTAAAAAAGCTTGAAAATTATCTAGATCAAATGAAATCTAATGGTCATGCTATTTTTCAGACCTCAAAAGAAGGCATACCTAACAATGGATGTTTGCTTCCACCCACATTAATTGAGCTGGAATTAAGCAACATGCCTGATGAAGAGCAATTTGGGCCTATTTTGCATGCTGCTTCCTTTTCTGAAGAGAACCTCATTGATTCATTAAAAGAAATTGATGCCAAAGGATTTGCTTTAACTTTTGGTATACACACCAGAATTGATGCCAAGGCCCTAGATGTTGCAAAACATACTTCTAGTGGAAATATTTACATCAACCGAGATATTGTGGGCGCCGTGGTTGAAACACAACCTTTTGGAGGAAAGAATCTCTCAGGTTCAGGTTTTAAAGCTGGAGGCCCAAACTACTTACTACAATTTATGGATGAAAGAGTTGTCACAGTAAATACGGTGGCTATTGGTGGAAATATTGACCTTATTAATTTAAATCATGATGAATAACAAGCTTAAAGTTTGTTTCATAAGGTGTTACAAAGCCTATAGCTATAAGGTTCTTTGAAAAAAAATCCCGTTTTAATTCGCAAAAACATAAAAATTGGTGTATAAAGGCGCTTGATTCTAATTTTATATCTATTCTTAGGGAGATAATAATGTTAAACAAGGCTATTTGGGCAGCTTCAAGGCTATCCTTAACAACAATCATAGCTGTAAGCACAATGCTTTCAGTTGGTTCATTTGCACAAGACAACGAATACGTAGAAGAAGTTGTAAGCATTGGTACTCGTGGTAAACCTAGATCAGTATCTAGTTCACCTGTTCCTGTTGATGTATTGAGTGCTGAAGATATTAGCAAAACTGGTACAGATGATTTGCTTATGCAGCTTCAAGGAAGCGTTCCATCATTAAACGTCCACTTGCAGCCAATTAGTGATGCTGCGAGTATGATTCGTCCAGCTAATTTGAGAGGCTTGTCAGCTGACAGTACTTTGATCTTTACTAATGGTAAAAGACGTCATCATGCCTCAGTTATTGCTTTCCAAGGTGGTGGTGTTAACGATGGTTCTCAGGGCGCAGATATCTCTGTGATCCCAGCTATTGCTCTAAAGAGAGTCGAAGTACTTAGAGATGGTGCCTCAGCTCAGTATGGTTCTGATGCTATTGCGGGTGTAATTAACTTTGTACTTGATGATATTTCAGAAGGTGGAAGTCTTTCATATAAAATGGGCGAATACACTGAAGGTGATGGTGCTACGACTACTATTGCTGGAAAATATGGCATGCCTCTTGGACAAGACGGCTTTGTAACAACAAGTTTTCAAATCAGACAAGCTGATGATACTTCAAGAAGTGAGCAGAGACCTGACTGTGCGTCTTTGGTTGCTGGTGGAAATTCTGCAGTCGCAAACCCATGTCAAATTTGGGGTGCTCCAATAGTTGATGATGATGTTACTTTTTTCATGAACTCTGGAGTTACTAACAGTGATGGCTCTGAGTCATACATGTTCGGTAA
>CAYVYQ010000004.1:0-36772 GCA_964455855.1 uncultured Gammaproteobacteria bacterium | reverse complement strand
TCATGAACTCTGGAGTTACTAACAGTGATGGCTCTGAGTCATACATGTTCGGTAATTACTCTGAAAGAGATGTAGACGGTGGCTTTTACTATCGTAATCCAGATGGCAGAAGTGGAGTTTTCACTATTGGTGATTACAGAGCAGTTGGTAATGTAGATGGAACATGTTCATATGGCACAGGCGCCTCTGGACAAGTTGATCCTTCAAATTACGCTGTAAGAGATGCGATTATGGCTGATCCAAGCTGTTTCTTGATGAATGAAATCGCACCTGGTGGCTACACACCAAGATTTGTGGGCAACATTACAGATACCTCACTTACAATTGGAAGAAGAGGTGATATTACAGATGGCTTCCTAAGTGGCCACACATACGACCTAAGTGGATCAGTCGGTAGAAATGAAGCTGACTTTGGTCTTAACAACACTGTAAACCCTTCAATGGGTCCTGATACTCCGCGTAATTTCTACACTGGTTCATATATTGAGCTTGAAAAAGTTTTCAATTTTGATTTAACAAGACAAGTTGACTCTATGACTGTTGCATATGGTGCAGAGTGGAGAGAGGAAACATTTGAAGTTATTTCAGGCGAAGAAGCTTCATGGAAGGCTGGCAAATATGCACTTCAGGGCTTTAACGTAGGCTCTCATGGATTTGCAGGATTTTCTCCTGATTCTCAGGGCGCTTTTACAAGAAGAAGTTATGGTTTGTATGTTGATTTAGAAAATCAAGTTAGCGATCAATTGCTTTTAGGTGGATCTTTCAGATATGAAGACTACTCATCATTTGGAGATACAAACGACTTTAAATTAAATGCTAGATACCAACTTAATGAAAATGTTGCATGGCGTTTTTCAACAGGTACTGGCTTCAGAGCTCCTACTCAGGGACAAGTAAACGTAGTTAATACTCAAACGACTCTTGTTGATGGTCAGTTAACTCAGGCTCAGACATTGCCTGGCTTTAAACTTGGCGCTGGACAACTTAAGCCTGAAGAAGCAACAAATACTTCATTTGGTATTGTTTACAATGCAGGAGATCTTTCTGTAACAGCTGATTTCTTTTCTATCGAGCTTGATGACAGGGTAGCACTTACAAGTAATGCTGCTCCTACACCTGCTCAGGTAGCTGCAATGGGCGCAGCAGGAATTCCAAATCCAGAGCTAATCGGTCAAGTTAATTACTTCACTAATGACTTTGATACAGAAACAACTGGATATGACATTGTTGCTGTATACAGCACTGAATTATTCGGAGCTGATGCAGACATCAGTGCAGCTTGGAACCATACAGAAACAGAAGTAACAAACTCTGGAGCTGTAACTGGTGCTTCTAAGGTAAGACGTTTAGAAGAAGGTCTTCCTGAAGACAGAATGACAATTACGGTTGCTCAAACATGGAGCGATAAAGTGAGCTCATTTGTTCGCGCGAATATGTACGGTGAGTACTATGCAGTTCACGCTGATTGGTTTGGAACAACTGCTGATGCTGAATGGACAGTTGATGCTTCTGTAAGCGTTCAAGTTACAGATAACTTTAGTGTCTCAGCTGGTGTTCAAAATCTATTTGATACAGAAGCTCTTAAGATTGATGGTTCAGCTGGAGCTAAAGGCGAGGGCGTGCCTGGAAATGTACTTGGAGGAATCTATTATGAAACTTCTCCTTATGGCATCGAAGGTGCTTTCTGGTATGTAAAAGCTGGATACAATTTCTAAAACAGGTTTTTTAGATATAAAAAAGGGTGCTTTATAGCACCCTTTTTTTTATTCACTTTTTAGATATTGAGGCAATAAAGTAGAGACCCAATGAGACGGCTGGGCCAACACCAAATGCAAAGATTATTGTTGCAAGTCCAATTGTTCCTCCAAGCGCATAACCCATAGAAATAACCGTTATTTCTATAAAAACTCTTACCCAAGCTATTGGGAGATTGGTCGCTTTTTGGCAGCCCGTCATTAGTCCGTCTCTAGGACCCGGACCCAAGTTTGCAATTAAGTAAATTCCACTTGCAATACCAACCACCAAAGTTCCTAAAATGGCTTGAGTTATTTGTATTGCATAGGTTTCTGGATGAGGAAGATAGGGTAAAGACCATTCAATTACGGCTGCAATAATGATTACATTTAATATTGTTCCAACTCCAGCTTGCTGCTTTAGAGGAATCCATAACAAAAGCACTCCAAGACTTATTAAAAAAGTTAGAGCACCAATACTTAGTCCAGTTGTTATTGAAAGTCCTTCAGCCAAAACCGTCCACGGACTCATCCCAGCTGAGGCAGTAATAATAAGAGATTCACCCAACCCAAATAAAAATAAACCAAAACAGAGAATAATTAACGTAAGAGGTTTGGGTGCAAAATTTAATGGTTTTTCTGAACTCCAATTAGTTACGGGAACAGATCTTATCGAAAATATTTTCATAACTAGGCTAAGTTAGATTTAATTTCAATAGTTTATGTTAAGGGATCAGGAAATGCTTCTTTATTCTAATAAATAAATCAGCATCTTAAGAATTAAAATATAATCTACATTATGAATCAAAGTGATATTTCTCGAATTATAGAGATGGCATGGGAGGATAGAACTCCCTTCGATGCCATTGAAATTCAGTTTGGGTTAAATGAACAGGCGGTCAAGGAATTAATGAGAGCTAATCTGAAATCCTCATCCTATCAATCCTGGCGAAAAAGAGTTTCTGGGAGATCAACAAAACATTTGGCGAAGAGAAGTTTTAAGATAGGTCGGCACAAATCACATGATCAAAATAAAATTTAATTTTTACTTTTTGATTTTTAAGGGCTAGTATAATTTTAATAACCTTTAAGGAGCGATCAATGAAACAAATTTTTTTATCAGTCATTTTTATTTGTGCACTTTCAATTCAGGCAGGTCATCACGAGAAAGCAGATAATGCTAAATTAGTAGTTAAGCAAGCATATGCAACCTTTGCTTCTGGTGATACCGAGGCATGGGCAGCATTGCATGCAGACGATTTGATTTTTACAGTCTTTGGAGATATTCCAACCAGTGGCAAACATGTTGGTCCAAGCGCTGTTATTAAAAATGTATTTGAACCAATTGCAATACATTGGCCAAATTTTAATATTCAACACAAAGCAATATATTCAGATGGAAACATTGTTTTTGTTCACTCTGATATGACGGCTGATGGTCTTGATACTGAGACATTGCATATGTTTAGAGTGGAGGATGGAATTATTCAAAGTTTCACTGCATTTGATGACACTGGATCAATGGCTGCAGCAGTAGCAAAATAAGATGCAATCTCGAATAAAAAATATTGCAATAGTCTTTCTTTTCATCTTTGCTCTTAATGTTTCAAGCATGCATCATGAAGAAGGTAAAGTTGCGGCTCAGGGAATGGTCTCCTCTGAGGTATTTGATCTGGCTGGTGAGATGGACTTGCATGTAGAGAAATATGAGTCTTGCGGAGCAGCCACTGGAGCAAAACATTTTCATCCATATGGTACTTTGGTTTATGTGCTAGATGGAGAGACCTCCAGTATAGCCTCTGGCTCCTATAAACCCATCACTAAGGGTAATTATTGGTTTGAAAAGTCTAACTGGGTTCACGGAGGTGAAGACCCCAATGCCCCAGCTGTTGAGGCTGACCAATGTGCAAAAATGCTCATTATCCGAGTTGCTAAAAAAGGTGAGTCACCAACAGTGTTTGTTGATTGATATTTAATTTAAGCTTGCATTAATTTTTGCAAGCTTTGCTGAGCCTGGACATAATTCATTATCAGTAAACTGATTCAGGGGCTTGTTGGTAATGTTTAATATCTCTGCATGATCCTTAACTTCTGGGTTGATGTATAAAAGTCCTGTTAGTACTTTTCCATCTTTTTCAGCTTCATTTAAACATTGCACCGCAAGACCTTTGTCTAATGGATTATATTTTTTAGAGAGCTTCTCAAGGGTTAGCAATGCTCCATCATGCAAAGGCACGTCAACTTTAGTTCCTTCTTTATAGTTTGTTTTAATTTCTTGTCCTATAGGCACAAAATCAAGACTTGAGACAGACTCATTATGCTCTCTAATATGATCATAGCTTTTAGTTGACCCAGCATGGTTGTTAAATGTTACGCATGGTGAAATGATATCTATCAATGCGAATCCCTTGAATTTCATCGCTGCTTTCAGGAGGGGCACTAGTTGATCTTTATCCCCTGAAAAACTTCTTCCCACAAATCCTGCTCCTAGTTGTATCGCCATTGCGGCAAGATCAATAGGCGCAAATAGATTTTCTTCGCCATATTTACTTTTGGAGCCTTGATCATTGGTTGCTGAAAATTGACCTTTAGTTAGGCCATAAGTCCCATTATTTTCTACGATATAAGTGATGTTGAGCTGTCTTCTAGCTGCATGCATAAATTGTCCAATTCCTATACCTGCTGTGTCTCCATCACCTGATACTCCCAAATAAAGTAAGTCTTGATTTCCAAGATTAGCTCCAGTAGCTACTGAGGGCATTCTTCCATGAACAGAATTGAAACCATGCGCTTGATTTAGAAAATAAGATGGCGACTTAGATGAGCATCCAATACCAGAAAGTTTTGCAATTTGATCAGAGGAAAGGCTTAAATCATAACAAGCCTCTATCACAGCAGCGCTAATTGAATCATGACCGCATCCTGCGCATAAAGTTGATATAGTTCCTTCGTAGTCCCGTCTAGTTAACCCAAGGTCATTTCTTTCAAGATTTGGGTGGTGATTAACTGGCTTAACAATATAGGTCATTTTAAATCCTCAGCAGTTTTAGAAATATTTTTATCCGAAAGCACATCAATAATTGAATTGCATATAAATTTTGCAGTAATTGGAGCTCCATCAAAACATAAAACTGAAATCAATTTATCTGGGTTAATATTGCCTTCGGCTACAACAAGGGTTTTCATTTGGGCATCTCTATTTTGTTCTACAATAAAAATTGATTTATGTTGATTAATAAAATCCCATACATCAGCATTAAATGGGAATGCTCTAATTCTCATAGCATCAATTGGAAAACCTAAAGAAGTAAGCTCATCTAAAGATTCCTGCATTACAGCCTCAGTGCTGCCAAAATAAATTATTCCATTTGCGCTTGCATTAGTTTCTTGTTTAAAAATAGGGCTGGGAAGAAATTTATGAGCACCTTCAAATTTCTTAAGAATCCTAGACATATTTCTTGCATTTACCACGCCATCCTCTATGTATCGTGCATATTCATCATGAGAACTACCTCTAGTAAAATAGGCTCCTTTTTCTGGATGAGTTCCTGGCAGCGTTCTAAATGGAATTCCATCACCATCTACATCAAGATATCTACCCCAAGATTCCATGGTGTCTAGATCATTTTTAGACAGCACTTTTCCTCTATCAAATGTTCTTGTATCGTCCCATTTAAATTCTGGACATGTCCAATCATTCATACCTATATCGAGGTCTGACAAGACAAAAACAGGCGTTTGAAGCCTATCTGCTATATCAAATGAATCAGCTGCAAATTCAAAACATTCTTTTGGATCTGCAGGTATTAGCATCACATGTTTTGTGTCTCCATGAGATGCATAAGCACATGACAAAATATCTGATTGCTGGGTTCTGGTTGGCATTCCAGTAGAAGGTCCTCCCCGTTGGATATTAAAAAGCACTACAGGTATTTCAGCAAAATAAGCCAAACCGACGAATTCTGTCATCAAAGAGATTCCTGGGCCACTAGTTGCTGTAAAAGCTCTGGCACCATTCCAGTTTGCTCCAATTGCCATACCAATGGATGCAAGCTCATCCTCAGCCTGAACAAAGGCAAAGTTATTTTTTCCTGTTTCTTCATCAATCCTAAATTGATCACAATATTTTTTATATGATTCAGCTAGAGAAGTTGAAGGTGTAATGGGGTACCAGGCACAAACTGTCGCCCCTCCATATACACATCCCAATCCTGCAGCATTATTACCGTTAGTGAGAATCATTCCATCAGTCAGGTTTGTATCTTGAACTTTGATGCTACAGGCATCAGTTAAGTTTTTTTCTGCATAATTAAAACCTATCTCTAATGCTTGGATGTTTGGAGAAATGAGTTTTTCTTTTCCTTTAAACTGCTCCTCAATCAACTTGATAAAAACTTGCTTATTGATATTCATTAAGTAACTAAGCGCACCAACATACACCAGGTTCTTAAATAAGAGTCTTGTCTTTGGATTTGGAAATGTATCAACAACTAGGGAGGTTAAGGGTATTTCAAGTATGTTGATATCTTCCCTGTGGAATTCTCTTTTCCAAGATGAATCATATAAAAGGTAACCATTGGAATTAATCTCAGCCACATCTTGCTGATAGGATTGGGGATTCATTGCTACCATAAAATCAATTCCAGCTTTACGACCAAGATATCCCTTTGCACTAGCTCTAATTTCAAACCAGGTAGGAAGACCTTGGATATTAGATGGAAAAATATTTTTTGGACTTACTGGGATACCAGATCGAAAAATTCCTTTTGCAAACATTTGATTTGCACTTGCTGAGCCGGAGCCATTTACATTAGCAAATTTTATAACAAACTCATTTACTGAAGAAATTTTACTCACGAATAAACCTTTGCTTCTTCATATAAAAAGGTTTGCATATCCCATGCACCAGTAGGGCATCTTTCTGCACAAAGTCCACAATGCAAGCAGACATCTTCATCCTTGATCATGGTTCTCTTGGTTGGAAGTATTTTTGAGATCAATAAATCTTGTTCAATATTTAATGCAGGAATTCTCGTGTTTTGTCTAACTTCATCCTCTGGCCCATTAAACATAAAATTTATGCAATCGGTGGGGCAGATATCAACACAAGCATCACATTCGATGCATAAACTTTCAGAAAATACAGTTTGCACATCACAGTTCAGGCATCGTTGAGCTTCCTCCATGGCAAGCTGAGCATCAAAACCTTTTTCAACCTCAATTTTTAAGCTTTTCAAAGCAACATTTTGATCTGCTTTAGGCACTAGAAATCTTTTAGCTTGGGAAATGTCATTATCGTATGACCATTCATGCAAACCCATCTTTTGACTAACTAAATTAGTTCCAGGCTCTGGTCTATCATTGATATCTTCATTTTGGCAAAACTTATGAATAGAAATTGCTGCCTGATGACCATGCGCTGCTGCCCAAATAATATTTTCTGGACCCCATGCAGCATCACCACCGAAGAAAACTTTAGGGTGTGTAGATTGAAATGTTACAGCATCAACAACCGGCATATCCCATTCTCCAAATTCAAGACCTATATCTCGCTCTATCCATTCAAAAGAATTATCTTGCCCAATTGCAACCAAAACATCATCACATTCTATGATTACAGGCTCATCATTAGTTGGTACAAGAGATCGATTGCCCTCATCATCAAATACTGCTTCAACTTTTTCAAATTCCATTCCAAATAATTTTCCTTTTTTATGAAGAAATTTCTTTGGCACATGATTCTCAAGAATTGGAATATTCTCTTCCATTGCGTCCTCAATCTCCCATTCAGAGGCTTTCATTTGTGAGAAGGGGCTTCTGACAATAACTTTCACATCCTCAGCGCCTAATCTTAGTGATGATCTGCAGCAATCCATTGCTGTGTTTCCGCCTCCCAACACAATAACTTTTTTTCCAATAGAATCAATATGCTCAAAGGCAATGCTTGTTAAAAAATCTATACCTATATGAATATTTGCTTCAGCATCCTTGCGTCCTTCAATATTTAGATCTTTCCCTTTGGGAGCCCCAGTTCCAATAAAAACTGCATCAAAATCTTCTTTTAAAAAATTCTTAAGGCTAGTAATTTCAGAATTAAAGTTTGTTTTTAACCCCATATTAAGAATTTGATCAACCTCAGCATCCAAGACTTCCTCTGGGAGTCTGAAAGATGGGATATTAGTTCGCATTAAACCCCCAGCCTGAGGATCTTTTTCAAAGAGCGTGCATTCGTATCCCATCACTATGAGATCTCTTGCAACAGTTAATGATGCAGGTCCGCCACCTATAAGCGCAATTTTTTTACCATTAGTTTTATCAGGAGCTTTGGGTAACAAGTTAGTAACATCGTCTTTGAAATCAGCAGCAACTCTTTTTAACCTGCATATGGCTACAGGTTTTTCATGAGTTCTTGTCCGTCTGCAGGCAGGCTCGCATGGCCTATCACATGTGCGTCCAAGAATTCCGGGGAAAACATTTGACTCCCAATTAATCATATAAGCTTCTGTATATTCATTCTGAGATATTTTTCTAATGTATTCTGGGACGGGTGTATGAGCAGGGCATGCATACTGACAATCTACAACCTTATGATAATACTGAGGATCAGAAGTATCAGTTACCGGCATAAAAGTTTTAACAGCACTTTTTCCATTTGAGTTTGTTAAATTTGCTTTTGCTGCAAATATTTGAGATTTAAAACCTTCTACAACTGCATCTCTGAGCTTTTGCGCTTCTGATAATTCATGAGTGTGTAACGAGGTTCTAAGATCGAAGCCTAATTCTTTTCGAAGATCTTTGGGAACTGCGACTTTTACCCAATAGGTGTTGTGCCTTTTAAATAAGTATTTTGTATCCATATAATTTGGCTCCCCTCCAAATTAGCTATAAGGTACAGGAAAAATCCTTTTCTTATAGGAATCACTCATTTCACCATAAACATATAATTAATAATATGCAACTTAATATTTTGGTGTTTATTTTTACCTTTAAGTCAGAAAATTTATATACTATAAAATCTAGTATAAATTTTTCTCTAACCAGAATGTCATTTTCAAATATTTCCAAAATCTTTAGTTTTTTTGCTTTAATTTGCCTTAGCGCTTGTCAAACAAAATCATTAAGCCCATTTGAAGAAGCAAAAAATCCATATGCTCATCTTGGTGTTGAGGGGTACATGGGAGCAGCGATGACTTCTTGTTTAGGAATGGCTCCTCAGGGTCCACCCATAGTGAGGAAGAAAGATGGTGCTACAGTGATTCCTGACGATCACTCGCCTGAACAATCTGGTTATTTTGATTGTGTTGATAGCAAGGTTTACGAGAGTGAAAATCGTATAAAAAAAGACTCAGATTAATTATATTTTCTTTAATCCAAGATTAACTGCTTCTAAAAGATCTTCTGTATTTTCTAAGCCAGCAGATATTCTGATCATACTTTCTGATATTCCAACTTCTTTTTTTTGAGCTGGAGTAAGATTTGCGTGGGTCATTGTGTATGGATGACTAACAAGACTTTCAAACCCGCCAAGAGATGCTGCAAGAGGAAGAATTTCTATCCCTTTGATAAAATTTTTAACTCCTTGTAAACCATTTGTTATCTCAAAGCTCAGCATTCCACCAAAACCACTTTGTTGTTTTTTTGCAATTGCATGTGAGGGATGGCTTTGTAAACCGGGATAATAAACCTTATCTACCTTTGGATGATTTAATAGAAGCTCCACAATTGAAGCAGCATTTTTCTGATGTTTTTCCATTCTGATGCTTAAAGTTCTAAGACCCCTTAAAGTTAAATAACTATCAAATGGTGATCCAGTTATACCCAATGCATTTGCCCAAAATTTTAATTTTAATAAAATCTCTTGATCATTGGTTATTACGGCTCCGCCTATAACATCAGAGTGACCATTTATATATTTTGTTGTCGAATGCATAACAATATCTGCGCCCAGCATAAGTGGATTTTGCAAAGATGGTGATAAAAAAGTATTGTCAACTGCCACCATGGCATCGCATGCCTTAGCTTCCTTAGATATTTTTTTAATATCCACAGCTTGCAATAAAGGATTGGATGGGGTTTCTATCCATATCAAGTCTGGGTTAATTTTATTTATAGTTTTTTTACAGAAGGATTCCTGGCCTTGATTTATAAAATAAACTTCCAGTATTCCCTTTTCAGCTAAAGATTTGAAAAGCCTATGGGTTCCCCCGTAACAATCATGAGGAAGAATTACTTTGCTCTTAAGATCTAAGATATTAGCCACCAGGGTGATTGCTGCCATTCCTGAGCTTAATATTTCGCCACCCAAGCCGCCCTCTAATTCTGTTAGAGCTTTGATTAAGTGATCTCTACTAGGATTTTTTTCTCTGGTGTATTCATATTCTTGTTCTTCACCAAGCTTCTGGTATTCAAAATTTGATGAGAGATATAGAGGGGGGACAATAGATCCATGATGCTTGTCAGATCCAATCCCAGCTTTGGAAGCAATAGTTTCTTTTTTAAATTTTTTCATCTATCAATTGAAGCATTATTCATCAGACCTTAAAAGCAAATTATGTTATGGTTTTTTCATGCCTTTAGTTAATCCGATAGAAATTTCAGATCATAGCGTCAAAGAATTAGTAAAGTTTTTTAATGAAACATTGGGTTTTTGTCCTAACTCAGTTCTTACCATGCAGAGAAGACCAAATATTGCCAAGGCATTTATAGAATTGAATAAGGCTGTCATGGAGAATCATGGTCAACTTACTTCGGAATTTAAACGCTTAATTGCTTTTGTGAGTAGCAATACTGCTGGATGCAGATATTGTCAGGCTCATACTATTAGAGCTGCTGAGCGTTATGGTTCAACGTCTCAAAGGCTTGAAACTGTTTGGGATTTTGAGAATCAAGTTTGTTTTAGTGATGCAGAAAAAGCAGCTTTAAGATTTACAAAAGAAGCTAGCATGGTTCCTGTAAGTGTGACTGAAGATACTGAAAAACAGTTACATATTCACTGGTCCGATGATGATATTGTTGAAATTATGGGCGTCATAGCTTTATTTGGCTATTTAAATCGATGGAATGATGTTATGGCTACTTCGCTGGAGAATGATGCAAATATTTCAGGCGAAGAATTGCTTAAAGGCATTTCCTGGGTTCCAGGCAAACACGCCTAAGAGCCTTTACCTTTTTTCCATCTTGTTTTTGCTTTTGATCCCTTCTTTCTGTTTTGATTTTGTTTGTTTTTTGATCCAGTATCAGATTTCTTAAAATTGCTTTTACCTTTCTTTGCAGCTTGCCTTTTTTTAAATCCAGATTTGTTGGTTCTAAAATTTCTTGTTTGCGAATTACTTTCTGCCTTCTCAGTTGGCTTGAATCCTTCTTCGATTTTTTGCGGAATTTTGTTATTAATTAATTCTTCAATACCTCTGAGAAATTTATGTTCGTCTATGCTTAAAAAAGATATAGCAGTTCCTTCTTTGCCTGCTCGGCCAGTTCTTCCTATTCGATGAATATAATCATTGGGATAGGTGGGCATATCAAAATTTACAACATAAGGTAGATTGCTTATATCTATACCCCTTGCAGCAACATCAGTAGCAACCAAGACTCGCACATCTTTTTCTTTAAATTCTCTGAGCGCGCGAGTTCTTGCACCTTGTGTTTTATCACCATGAATAGTCGCAGTTTGGATATCAGCATCATTGAGTTTTTTGGCAATTTTTTCAGAGCCATGTTTTGTTCTTGAAAACACTAATGCCTGAGGCCATTGCTCAGAATGAATGAGATGGCTTAACAAATCAGATTTTTGGCTTTTATTTACTTTATAAACAATTTGTTTAATTGCGCTCACAGTGCTGTTTGGAGAATCAACTGCAATTTCAACAAGATCTTGTCCAAGTGTTTGAGCAAGTTTTTTGATTTCTGGTGAAAAGGTAGCTGAGAAGAGCAAGTTTTGTCTGTTGGGTGGAGTAAGAGCAATGATTTTTTTAATATCATGAATAAATCCCATATCAAGCATATGATCGGCTTCATCCAAAACCAAGATTTGAACCTGATTAAGTTTGACTGATTTTTGGTTATGTAAATCTAATAGTCTTCCTGGAGTTGCAACCAATATATCCAAACCATTTTTGAGCTTAGATTTTTGTGGAAAAATTTTGGCTCCCCCAAAAATTGCAGCTGAGGTGATAGACGTAAATTTTCCGTAAGTGTAAACATTTTCTCTTACTTGAGCTGCTAATTCGCGTGTTGGAGTTAACACCAATGCATGAACGTGTTTTCTATATGGCTTTGCTTGATTTTGAAGAAGTTCAATCATTGGCAAAACAAAGCTACCTGTTTTACCAGTGCCTGTTTGGGCAGCAGCCATTATATTTTTGCCTGATAGGACAATGGGTATTGCTTGTTTCTGAATATCAGAAGGTTCAGAGTGCTTAAGATCTTGAAGGGATCGTAAAATTGGATCGGATAATCCCAGTTCTTTAAATGACATTTTAATTTATATAAGTCTGTCTGATATCTATCAGGTGACTGCAGAGTATAGACTTAAGAGCTTGGGGTCAATGTAGCCCTGAATATATATTTAACATTAGTCATCACACGGGGTATTTCTTTTTTTATATTCTCGTATAATCCCCCTCAATTACCACCCATCATGAATAAAGAAAAACTAAGAAATATCGCCATCATTGCTCATGTTGATCATGGTAAGACAACTTTAGTTGATAAATTATTGCAGCAGTCAGGAACTTTAGACCGAAAAAATATGTCAACTGAAAGAATCATGGATTCTAATGATCAAGAGAGAGAGCGAGGTATTACAATTCTTGCAAAAAATACTGCCATTAACTGGAAAGATCATAGAATTAATATTGTCGATACTCCTGGTCATGCTGATTTTGGTGGAGAGGTTGAAAGAGTTCTTTCAATGGTTGACTCAGTGCTGTTGTTAGTTGATGCAGTTGATGGGCCAATGCCTCAAACCAGATTTGTTACTCAAAAAGCATTTGAAAAAGGGCTGCACCCAATTTTAGTGATTAACAAAGTTGATCGCCCAGAAGCGAGGCCTCATTGGGTTCTCGATCAAGTATTTGAATTATTTGATAATCTTGGAGCAACTGATGAGCAGTTAGATTTTACTGTTATTTATGCATCAGCTATCAATGGATTAGCAGGACATGAGCCAGATGAATTAGCTGAAGATATGACGCCTTTGTTGGATATGATTACTGAGAAAGTTGCAGCTCCAGATGTTGATCAAAATGCTCCATTTAGGATGCAAATTTCTGCTTTAGATAGTAATAGCTACGTTGGGGTCATAGGTATTGGCAGAATAACTGGTGGAAGCGTTAAGCCAAATGACCGAGTAGTAGTAGTAGATAAAAGTGGGATTGAGCGAAAAGCTAAAATTCTTCAAGTGCTCGGTCACCATGGACTTGAGCGGGTTGAAACAGATGAAGCAAAAGCTGGTGATATTGTCTGCATTACTGGAATCGAAGCATTGAATATTTCTGATACATTATGTGACCCAGATCACATTAACCCTCTGCCACCTTTATCGGTTGATGAGCCCACAGTTAGCATGGTCTTTCAAGTCAATGATTCACCTTTTTGTGGAAAAGAGGGCAAGTATGTGACTTCAAGAAATATCAAAGATCGGTTGGAGCAAGAGCTAATACATAACGTTGCATTACGAGTTGAGGAAGGAGAAAGCCCTGATCAGTTCAAGGTTTCAGGACGAGGGGAGTTACATCTGTCTGTATTAATTGAAACTATGCGAAGAGAAAATTATGAGTTGGCCGTTTCTAAACCACAGGTAATTCAAAAAGAGGTTGGAGAAGAGATTCACGAACCATATGAAATAGTTGTCATTGATATCCAAGAAGAGCATCAAGGCGCAATTATGGAAGAGATGGGTCATAGAAAAGCAGATTTACAGTCATTGGTTATTACTGAAAACGGTCGAATGCGGCTTGAGTTCATGGCGCCTTCAAGAGGCCTAATTGGATTTCGATCACAATTCCTAACTTTGACAAGTGGCAGCGGAATTTTAACAAGTGTCTTTGATCATTACGGTCTTGCAAAAAAAGGTGACATTGCTACTCGGCAAAATGGTGTGATGGTATCTATGATTACTGGAAAAACTCTAGCTTATGCATTGTTTAATCTGCAGAATAGAGGGCGAATGTTTGTTGGTCATGGCCTCGAAATATACAAGGGGCAAATTGTTGGATTGCATTCTAGGGATAATGATTTACCGGTTAATCCAACTAAAGCAAAACAACTTACCAATATTAGAGCAGCTGGGACAGACGAAAATCTCATCTTAACTCCGCACATACAGCATACTTTAGAGCAAGCTCTAGAGTTCATTGAAGATGATGAATTGGTCGAAGTAACTCCAGAAAGCATAAGACTAAGAAAAAAAATCATCAGGTAAATGAATTCACATGATCAAAGGTTGTCTCTTTTGGTCAATAACCCTTAATATTAGAAGTTCATAATTCACTTACAATACAGGATAGGGTTAATTGCTTTATTTTACATTTGCATTTCTGGTTCTAGTATCTCTCTACCTAGGTAATGCGGCCTTAGCGATATTTGCAGGAATCTTTTTTACCTATTTTTTGCAACCTCCTGCAACATTTTTTACTCGACGCATTGGGACCTTGCCATTGCAGCTTGGTATTGTACTTCTGGGTGCTACCATTAGCCTGCCTTATGCTCTAGCTGTTAGTTCAGACTACCTGCCGTGGATTTCTTTGTTTGTGATAGTTTCTTTTTTTGCGGGACTGATACTTGGTAAACTGCTTGGTATTCATCACAGAATAGCTTTTTTGCTTTCGTCGGGCGCAGCTATCTGCGGTGGAACCGCTATGGCGGCTGTAGCCCCAATAATTAAAGCTAAACCTCAAGAGCTATTAATTGCAATGACCATTGTTTTTTTGCTCAATGCTGTAGCCATTATCCTATTCCCAATAATTGGGGGGTATTTGGAAATGACCAATTTTGAGTTTGGGGCATGGTCTGCATTAGCCATTCATGACACAGGTTCTGTGATTGGCTCGGCTACAATTTTTAGTAACGAGTCTGCTCAAGTTGCAGCTACATTAAAATTAGGCAGAACAGTTTGGTTGATTCCATTGTTACTAATCGCCAATTGGATTTTTAACAAGCAGACTGAAGCCACTAAATTCCCTCGATTTATAATATTTTTTATTTTAGCCATTATTATCAATACTGTTTTTAATTTTAATGATCAGGTAATAGATATTTTTCAAATTATGAGTCAAGCCTTTCTTTTGGTTGGTCTATTTTGTATTGGCAGCCAATTTGATGCCAGTGAACTCAAATCATTGAGCAGCAAACCCTTGATATTAGCTCTTATCATTTGGGCCGCTGTGATTCCTTCTGCATATTTCCTGGTTAAATATTTTTGATTATATTTAAGTTAAGATAATCTAAGTAGTTCACTTAAATAGGGCAACGAATGAAAGATTTTGAAAATAAAGTAGCTGTTATAACTGGAGCAGGAAGTGGCATTGGTCGAGGTATAGCTGAGGTTGCAGCAAATAATAAAATGCGACTAGTTCTAGCAGATGTAGATGAAATTGGTTTGAATGAAACCCTTGAGCTTGTAAAAAGCAAAGGTGTTGAGGCGATAGCTAGAGTGACCGATGTGAGCAATTTAAATGAAGTGGAAAATCTTGCAAGTCAAACTTTTGAAACGTTCCAAAATTGTCATCTTCTTTTTAATAATGCTGGGGTTTTGGGACCTGCACCTATAAGCCAAGTCAATCGAGAAATGTATGACTGGCTTATTAATATTAATTTAGGGGGCTGCTTTAATGGCGTCCATGCTTTTTTGCCAAAAATGCAATCTCATAAAGAGGAAGGGCATATTATTGCAACATGTTCTACCTCAGGTTTCATTGCCTATCCAATGTTAGGATTGTATTCAGCTTCTAAATTTGGAATTAGAGGTTTGATGACCTCTTTGAGAGCTGAATTAACGAATTCGAATGTTGATGTGAGCATTGTGTGCCCAGGAGAAGTAACAACAAATATCGTGAACAGCACATTTGGCGCTTCCCCCAATCAAGAGGTTGCTGAGAACTTGGAAGATTCGAACGCAGCAGACCCTAAAGCTCTGCTTGAAGTCGCTGCTGAGGATGCCCAAAACACCTATCCAATATCCCCACTAGAGGCTGCTCAAGCCATCTTCGCTGGAATTGAAAATAAAGATTTTTATATATTTACTCACAAAGGTTATAAGCGCCAGTTAGAAGAGATTTCAAATGAATATCTTGAGGCTTTTGACCAAGCAATGTTTCAATAAATAATTGATTATGCTAAATAAAATTTTATTTGGAATTGTTGTGGCAGTTATTATTGCTGCAGTAATTTATATTCCCAAAGCAATTAGAGTTTATAACGTTGTTCATTTATTTGATGAAGACAAGATTGTGAAAAACTTTATGCACATGAATAAGGTTTTCCCTTCCACTCCCATCAAATCATCAGACACACCTCATATTTTTAAAACTGGCACTTTCGAACTTCCTGAGTTTTATGAAATGAATGGGGAGCAGCATCAATTGTTAGATGCATTAGATTACTTTAAATCAGATGGATTGATTGTTTTGCATGAAGGAACTTTGATTTATGAGAACTATTGGCAAGGTAATTCTAAAGATCAACCACATATTTCATGGTCTGTTGCAAAGTCATTTCTTTCGGCCTTAATTGGTGTTGCATATCATGATGGGTTAATAGAGGACCTAAATGACCCCATTACAAAGTACTTGAAGGACTTTAATGGCACTGGCTATGAAAATGTTCCTATCATAGATATTTTGCAAATGTCATCTGGGATTATTTTTAATGAAGATTATGCTGATTATAATTCTGATATCAATAAATTTGCTCGAGCATTAGCGCAAGGCACATCTATGAGAGATTTTGCGAAGGCCTTAAAGAATGGAAAGCAGCCAGGAACATTCAATCATTACGTTAGTATCGATACTCAGATGTTAGCAATGCTGCTTGAGGAAGTAACAGGCCAGCCTGTGGCGAAGAATCTGGAAGATAAAATTTGGACAAAAATTGGCATGGAGCATGATGCTTATTACATGGTAGATGATACAGGTGCGGCTTGGGCTCTTGGTGGATTGAATGCCACTTTGCGAGACTATGCTAAATTTGGCCAACTCTACTTAAATAATGGCCAGTGGAATAATGAGCAAATTGTTCCAGAAGATTGGGTCCATGCATCCCACAAACCAGATGGCCCGCATCTTCAGCCTGGTGAAAATGAATTGTCTTCAAGTACCTGGGGGTATGGTTATCAATGGTGGGTGCCTGGCTTTCCCTCAACAGATTATCTTGCGGCAGGGATTTACAATCAGTACATTTACATTGATCCGATGACCAATGTTGTTATTGCTAAAACTTCATCAAATTATAAATTTAATCAAGAACGAGAGCACTCCAAAGATGCGCATGTTGCCATGTTTCGAGCAATTGCTAAAAGTGCGGCTGAATCCTTTAAATCATGATGAGAAAATTTTTTCTTACATTTTTATTTATCTTTTGCTTAGATGCCAATGCCTGGTGGGATACTGGTCACAGATTAGTGTGTGATGAAGCTTATAAATTATTAACAATGGATGCCAAAAAGGCTTTAGATCCTCTGATTGAAGAACACGGATCATTTGGTACTGCTTGTCTTTGGGCTGATTGGGTAAAAAATAAAGAAAGGAAAGATACAAGATCGTGGCATTACATCAATCTGCCTGATTCAGAGCAAAACACATACAATACTTCTTGCCCAGAAAATGGATGCCTTATTGCTGCTTTTTATGAGCAACTAAACATTTTAAATGATAGATCTCTGGCATTTCGTCAAAGACAAGAAGCTCTTTGGTTTATCGGTCATTTTATTGGAGATATTCATCAGCCCATGCATGTTGGGTACGCTAAAGATTTAGGAGGTAACAGGCATTATCTGGAACTGGAAGATGGAACTAAGTCAAACATGCACAAGGTCTGGGATGGCCAAATTATCGAGCACATGGAGTCCTTATTTGGTAAAGAATATCTTTCTATAAATGTGGCTCAGGACATTCAAGAACTCCTAAATATCTCTCATTCAGAGGACATAGAATCTTGGGCTCAAGAAAGTCGAGATATTGCGATGCAACAATCTGTTGGTTATCGCAACAACGTATTAAAGATAGCCACAAACGAGTACTTAGAAAATCATTTTAAGATTGTGGAAGAGAGGATTGCATTGGGAGCAATTCGATTAAGCCAAACTTTAAATAGAATGCATCAAGAGGATAATTGATCTTTGGATATTCGGCGTTTTTTTAAATATCTTACTCCATCCAAAAAAACAAAATTTATTTTATCTCTCGATGGAGGCGGGGTTCGAGCCATTGCAGCAATTGTTTTTCTTAAGCAGTTAGAAATTGCTTCAGGAAAAAAAATTTTTGATATTTTTGATTTTTTTATTGGAACCAGTGCCGGTGGTATTAATGCTCTAAATATAGCAGGCTTAGAAGCCAGTTGTTTTGAATTAGAAAAATTTTGGTCAAAAGATAATTTATCTAAAACCATGACCAAATCATTTTGGGATAATGCTTCTTTTTTGCAAACAAAACCTAAATATGACGGCAAGGGTAAACGAGAATTATTGCTAGAATATTTTAAAGACCAGTCGCTGGGAGAAGCTAAAAAGCCTGTAGCAGTCCTAGCATATGATGTTGAAAAGAGAAAACCACGTTTATTAAGCTCTTATGCATCCCCAGGAATAAAAATGGTAAGTGCAGCCAGCGCAACCAGCGCTGCACCAATTTATTATTCTACTCAAGAAATCGATGACGGCTCCTGGCTTATTGATGGAGGTATTGTGGCTAACAACCCATCTTTACTTGGATATTCAGAGGCTAAGAAAGTATTTCCTGGATGCGAGATAAAAGTTTTAAGTATTGGCACTGGTATTAATAGAAGAAAAATTAATGGACCACACTCGTCCAAATGGGGAGCATTAAATTGGCTTCGTCATGATATTTTAGGAATCATGCTTGAATCTAGTATGTTTGATGAGATAGCCAGTGATCTAATGGGTAACAGTTATTTCAGAGTTAATTCATCAACAGGCTTGGTAAATCGAAGAATGGATGACACTTCAGATATAAACTTAGAACGTATTCATTTGATGGGAATGGATTGGTGGTCTGAGTTTGGTGAAGATGTGGCTGAGTTTTTAAATGTTTAATATATTAAGTTTTATCTAGAAAAATGCTGTACACTTCATTTTTTATTTTTGATTAAGAAGGAATTTTATGAATATTTATGTTGGAAACCTCCCTTGGAGTATCGATGATGCAAGTCTTGAGCAAGTTTTTGCTGAGCACGGCACAGTTACCTCAGCCAAAGTCATCACTGATCGTCAAACTAATCGCTCCCGTGGGTTCGGTTTTGTTGAAATGTCTGATGGCGGAGAGAATGCCATTCAAGCATTAAACGATGCTGAAGTTGAAGGCAGAAAATTAGTAGTAAACGAGTCTCGTCCTAGAGATTAATCTATGAGTTACCTGGGACTGGTTGGATTATTTGGTCTTATCGGTTTAACAGGTCTTCTTAATAAAGTTCATCCAAGTCAATCCGGCGGCCCAATAAGGTTATTGGGTCTCCTAGGATTGTTAGGCTTGGTTGGGTTTTGGATTCCCTCTCTCGGAGCATGCGGCGCATTTGGCGCTCTTGGAGTATGGAACCATCAAAATACAAGAATAGCTAAGTTAGCATATCTTGGATGGCTTGGATTGATTGGAGTTCTTCAGACTATTAGCTTTTATCTTTAGTTGCTAAAACCAATAAGCCTGCAGCAATAGCTAAGTTCTTTACAAAATTTTGAGTCTCATGTGCTTGCGACGGATCACCATTGAGCGCCCAAAAATTATGAATAAAGACATTGATCAGAATAGTTAAACCAAACAGCATAAATGCAGTCAGTCTTAAATTTCTACCAAGAATTAAAAAAATACCACCAAGCAGTTGTATAGCAATTGTTAAGGGTAAAAGTACCAAACTAAAAGGAACGCCTTTCATTCGCATCAAAGCAAGTGTTGAAGCAAAGTCAAAAACTTTGCTCAATCCTGGAGCAATGAAATACAAGCCTAGAAGAGATCTTCCGGTGATAAAAAACAAACCATCTAATTTTTTAAACCATCCCATTAATTATCCTGTTGTTAGTCTTAATGCTAGACTAACATGATTATTTCTTTAAGGAGATGGACATGAAAAATATATATCAAATCTTGGGGCTGCTGACTATTGCTGTCAGCTTTTCTGGAAACATAGAAACAGCTCATCACAAAGATGCTTTGCTTGATGCTGTCAATAATCCAGAGAGAAATGCTAAATATTCTGTAAGAGATAATTACCGAAACCCCTATGAAACGTTATCATTTTTTCAAATTAAACCTACGATGCATGTTCTAGAATTGTCTGCTGGCGGAGGTTGGTACACTGAGATATTGGCTCCATATCTCAAACCTGCGGGCAAGCTATCTGTTACCCACCATAATCCTGAGGCAGGAGGCTATTATAAGCGTTCAAGAAACTCTTATGATGAGAAGGTTAAGTCGAATCCTCTATTTAAGGGTGTGAAAGTTATTACTGCTGATGTTCCTCCATCCATGCCATTTACCAAGCCTGCAACACAAGATTTAGTTGTTACATTTAGAAATCTTCATAATTGGTTAGGTCAAGACGCCATGAAAGCCATTATGCAAGAAGCATATAATTCTTTAAAAGAGGGCGGGCATTTTGGAGTCGTGGAGCATAGGGCGCCGGAGGGTTCAGACTTAGAATTCATGAAAAAGAGCGGTTATGTTACACAATCACTTGCCATTCAAACAGCGCAGGAAGTTGGATTTAAGCTTGTTGCTTCATCTGAGATTAATGCCAATCCAAAGGATACCGCAGATCATCCTAGAGGGGTTTGGACGCTCCCACCTTCTTTTCGTTTGAAGGATCAAGATAGAGAAAAATATGCTGCAATAGGTGAATCAGACAGAATGACCTTGCTATTCAAGAAATAAGAATTTTATTTATCAACTAGAATGTGCGAGTATTACACATAAGCACACATTCATTTCAAGGAGAGTTTAATGAAAAATCTATTTTCAATTCTAGCATTAGGACTAAGTTTAAGCTTGTATGCAGGCCATCATGAAGAGGGTGAAAAAGATGCATCCATGCATGAAAATAACTTTGTCTATATTTCTACTTATACGCAACCAGCCGGTGGCAATCCAGAAAGATTAAAAAAATCACTTTTAAAAAATCTTGATACTCTTGAGGCAAATGGATACAACAGATGCGGAATGCTTAGGCATCAGTTTGGTGGAGGCAGATCTTTTTTGACCTATTGCTACTTTGATAGTTGGGAACAATTCGCTGAGATTAATGATTCAAACAATCCAATAGCCGGCGATGGCCCCAGGCAACTTTATGGAGATCACACAGACAAGCTCGCTGCAGTGGTTGTAAGAAATTTAACCAAGCAAACTCCTTATGTATTAGAGGCTAAGTATTCGTTTGGACCATACTTAACAGATAATGAGCGAAGAGCTAATGCCAAAAAATTATTTGATGCTTATGATAGAGCTTTCGGTGGTTGCAACATGGCAGAGCACTATTGGGGTCCTGAACTTACATGGAACTTCTATTGCGGCTATGAGAGCTATGCAGACTGGGCTGATAAAGTAGCAGCTTTATCTGCAATTCACGAAAAAGAACTTGCCGATACTAAATTGGATGTTTTAGATCATTCTGATCATTTAATGACTAGGGTCGAAAGGTAAGTGATCTATCGAGCATAATAAAGGGGGGTTTAAAAGCCCCCTTTTTTTCTTAAATATCAAGTCAAACCAGTTGCGAAAAATTCAATTTTTCGGGAGTTTATTGATCCTAAACACAATTTTTTTCAAAGCTTGACAACCTTGTCAATTTATCGATAATCCTAAAGTAGATATATCTAATTTTGGGGAAAATCATGAAATTTATCAAACTATCACTATTAGTATTGCCATTTATGGTAATGGCTGATAATCCTGTCGCTCCTATGGATGTTGATTCAGCAGAGCAAAATTCGTCAAATCAAACAGCTCAGGTTGAAGAAAGATCCGTTGAGGTTGCCCAATATGAGACGTCAAGCTCATATTCAGAATCACAAGGGATTGAAGATGTCATAGTGACGGCCACAAGACGTGAAACTAACATTATGGAGACACCTATTGCTATTTCTGCTGTGACTCAAGAAGAGTTAACAAAGTTAGGCATTAGCAATATAAAAGATTTAAGTTACTCATTGCCTGGTCTATCAATCCAGAACATGACAGATACTTCAGCTCCGATAATTACTCTTCGCGGCGTTCGCTCAAATAACGTTACTGAAGTTGGTGATCCAGCGGTTGGTATTCATGTTGATGGACTATATGTGGCCAGACCACAAGCTGCCGCAGCTTTAATGTTTGACTTAGAAAGGGCTGAATTATCAAGAGGCCCTCAAGGAACTTTGTATGGTAGGAACTCAATTGTAGGTTCTTTAAATATTGTTACAGCTAAACCAAACCTAGACACTCAGGGTGGGTCTATTACTGTGAATGCAGGTAGGTTCAATGAGCAAGGAGTTCAAGGTCATTACAATTTACCAATTAGTGATAGATTTGCTATTAGATTAGCATTTTCAGATCAAACCAAAGATTCTTATTTAGATGGTTATTATGATGGTTCTCAACCAGACCACAGATTTCTTCCGCAAAGCGTAAGAGACCAAATAGCTGCTGGCGGTGTTATTACTGACCAAAGTCAAAAGCAAACAAACACAGACCACGCATGGTACTGGGGATGTCAATCATGGCAAGCAGGTTGTTGGGCTGATCCAGGTTGGCAGTATGGAGTTCCTTTTGCAACTAAGGTAAAAGCAGATCCATCTGACTTTTATAACAACGTTGATAATCATGCCTATCGTTTAAGCGCTTTGTACGTTATTGATGATTCCAGTGATTTAAATCTTCAGTATGAAGTATTCCAAGACGATGGAGCAGGATGGCAAAACACATATTCATGTGAAATGATGGCAAAAAGAAGCGGTAAGACAATGGGAGATCCAGCTGTTTACCCAGCAAACACTTGTGAAGATATTCAAGGAACTGAAAATAGATATACATCATTCGTGAATGTTCCAGGAATTCTAGACATAGAAATTGAATCTATCAGAGCTATTTATAACAAAGATCTTGGTGATTATGATCTTAAAGTCAAAGTTGGCAGACAAAATTTAACTCAGTACTCACAATGGGATACCGATGGTGGCGCTAACTATGCATATGATATGGCTTTTGTTATTGAAGACTATACAGCCGAGTCAACTGTTGTGGATATTGAATTAAGCAATAAATCTGATGATTTAGCATGGGTTATGGGTGCTTTCTATATGAAAGAGGATAACGACATGCTTGCATATTTCCATGCAACGCTCAACGGTGACAGCATATTTGATCAACCAAATAGGGTGATTGAAGCTAAGGCATTATTCGGACAAGCAACTTATGCGATCAGTGATGATTTGTTTTTTACTTTTGGTGCTAGATACACAGAAGAGGAAAAGTCAGATGTTGGTGGTAAAAATTATGAGTGTTCTGTTTGGAATAGCTGTTACACAAGTACTGAAATATGGGGCAATAGATTCCAATGGCTGCCTCAACTTAACGCATTGGCTCCAAACTTCCATGTAGCAGGCGGTCTTTACGCTGGTGTTAATTGTGAAGCTGGTGGCGGCCCATATGGTGGTGGCCCATACTTTGGTGGGACTGGATGTATGGTTCAAACCACATCAAATGATGTTGCTAAAACCTATCATAATTTTGATTGGAGACTAGGTCTTGATTACGACCTTTCAGATACTGCATTTGTCTATGGGTATCTTGCAACAGGTTACAAAGCGGGAAGCATTACTGATGTTTATGTCAGAGGTGCAGATTCACTTCACCCAGAAGGCCCTGGTTCAGTTGTAAATACATCTTATGGCCCTGAAGAAGCTCTAACTTTTGAGATGGGATATAAAGCTTCATATCTAGAAAACAGATTAAAGGTTGCACTGAATTATTATCAAACTCAATACGATGGCAAGCAATTTACTGGAAATGTTCCAGTGGATTCAAGAAATGCTCAGGAATTTGACCGTGAATCAGGTGGTTTAGTTGATGTTGTCCAAATAGTCACTATCTGGGGAACTCAAAACTTTGGTAAGCAAGAGATGAGTGGACTAGAGTTTGAATTTGACTACATTCCATATCAAGGCGGTAAGTTAAGCGGCTGGGTCACTCAAATGGACTCAGAAGTTACTTCCGACTTTATTACTCAATGGTACTATGGACAAGACGCTCAATTTGGCAGACCTGATTATGGTGCTTCCATTGCCAATGTTCCAGAAAATGCTGTGAACTTGAAAGGAAATGAAACTCCTTACTCACCTAATTTAGCTTTTACAATTAGATATGAGCATACATTTAATTTAGGTACTATGGGGACTCTGGCTCCTTCGATTAATTATCATTGGCAGGCCGAAGACTATCTAACCATCTGGAACGCAGACAAGCATGTCAATGATCCAGGCGGTTACGGAACTGGTGTTGGCGATAGCTTTGTTGACCTTCCTGGGTATTTCTCAGATTCAGTTGATGAATTTGGTGATCAAAGGGGTAGTTGGGACATGGTTGACTTAACTTTAACTTACAAGCCAGCTGGAGAATCTAATTACTATGTTCAAGCCTATGCTTACAATGTAACTGATGAGGAAGTGGCGTGGTTTAGAGGAGTTGAAGCTGGTAACCCTAGAGGTGCTTATTCAGCCCCGTCGCAATACGGAATCAGAATTGGTTACTTCTGGTAAGAATTAGAAAACTTATTGAAAGGAGGGCATTGCCCTCCTTTTTTTTGATAAAATCAACCGATGAAATTTAATCAAGCTTTTTTTGTTTTATTGTTGCTTCTTGGTTGTTCACAATCAACTCAAGTTGAAGAAACCTACTCCTATAAGACCGAGAAGATCAAATATGCCTCTAAAAATATTTTGGGTTTTGAAAATTTATTTGGCGATGGCTTAAAAGCACAGCAAAATAAGGAAATATTTGGAATTCTACATTTTCCTGACGACTACGATTTAACAAAACAATATCCTGCTGTTGTGGCATCTCATGGTTCCTCAAACTGGAGAGCTCATCATTTAAAGTATTTAGAACAAATGCGACAAGCTGGATTTATTGTTCTTGCAATGCATCCATTTGATTCTAGGGGCGTTGATAGCACTGTTGGCAACCAAATCAATGTTACCAGTGAAACCGTAATTTATGACATGGCTATGAGTCTTAACTTCTTGTGGGATGACACTAGAATTAATAATAAAAAGATTTATGCAGCAGGCTGGAGTCTTGGGGGTACTGCGACTTTATTTAACGCATGGTTGCCACTGCAGCGCTCAATCAATAAAAGTGATGCATCATATGCAGGTTATCTTATGTGGTATCCAGGATGTCTAGCATTACCTGATCTAAATGAATGGGATAAAGATTTGATGCAAATATACATTGGCGAAGAAGACAACTGGACTCCACCTCAACCATGCAAGGAATTGGTTTTAGATATTAATGCGCAAGGAGGCAATGCATCTATTGAGCTTTACCCGAATTCTTTTCATTCATTTGATGGCCCTAAACCTCTCAGGTTGATACCAGATGCCTACAGTTGGGCTGATTGCAAATTAAAACTTAATGCGGACACCAAAAAAGTCTATGATCCTCTAAATAAACTCTTGGATTTTTCTGATCCCAAGCTTAGAAGAGCTGCGTATGAAAGCTGTGCAGTGAAGGGCGAAGTTATGGCCGGAGCTAGCCCTGAGTATAAAAATGCTGCTTTTGAGCACCTCAGCCAATTGTTACCTGAATTGAATTAACCAGAAAAATCTTTCCAACCTCTAAAGCCACCCTCTAGATTAAAAACATTCTTAAACCCAAGCTCTATTAATGTCCTGCCAGCAAGAGAAGCTCTGCTGCCTCCACCGCAGTAAACCACAATCGGAGTATCAGAGCTTAAGCCTTGGCTATCATTGGAAGGGGAGAGCTTCATTTCAATCAAACCCCTAGGAATATTTACAGCATTAGGAATAGCGCCCGTTTCCTCAATCTCAGTTCCTTCTCGCACATCTATGACAAAATAATTGTTAGAGTTTTGCTTAAAACTCTCACAAGAAATTTTAGGAACTACAGTGTGGGCTTCGGCAATTAATTCCTTGAGTGTCATTAAGATATTATCTTTTGAATTAGAGTTTTTCGCAATGCGAGTAAATTGGCATAGTAATTGCATTTATATGAATAAGTTCACATGATTGTTGCAATCTTTTTGTTGTAAACATACTATGATGAGCATCAATGTTTACACTGTAAACATTATAACTAATATGTATAAATATAAATCACAATATCAAGGAAACTTATAATGAAAAAAATACTACTAGCATTATCACTTATTACACTTCCATCACTAGCAAGTGCCGAACTCGCTATCCAAGATGGTTATTCAATTCAAGGAAAAATATTTGCAGTTAAAACCGCAAAGAAATATTCTTCAGTTGAAGGTTGTACAAAAATAGCACTTTCAAAGTCCAAGGTTGCTGGATTTACATTTGAATCAAAGTCTCAAAAATGCACTCTATATAAAAAGGTTAGATCTTTAAAAGCCAAAACTGGTTTCGTTTCTGGCACTAAGTAAAACAAGCTTTGTTGATATAAGGGGGCTTTATGCTCCCTTTTTTGTTGTTATGTCCTATAATCACACGCGATGAAGTAACTTTAATGCCCATCATGAAAAATTTTATTACTACACAACATTGGTCTCGTTCTGAACTCCAGGACATTATAGATTTTGCCAGTGAGCTTAAAAATTCACCTCATCAACCACTTTTAAAAGATAAATCAATTGCAATGTTATTTTTTAATCCATCACTTAGAACCAAAACCAGCTTTGAAGTTGGAATAAGTGAGCTTTCAGGAACAGCAGTTATCTTGCAACCCGGCAAGGATGCATGGCCCATTGAGTTTCAAGAAAATATTGTCATGGATGGAGATGCAGAAGAGCATGTGAAAGAAGTGGCGCAAGTTTTATCTTCCTATTGTGATTGCATTGCCATAAGGGCATTTCCTCATTTCAAGGACTGGGATCATGATAGAACAGATTCAGTTATTAATAGCTTTGCAAAATATTCCTCTGTACCAGTGGTGAATATGGAGACAATTGAACACCCATGCCAAGAACTTGCTCATATATTGACTTTGCAAGAACATTTCGGTGATCTTCAGGGTAAAGAATATCTTCTGACTTGGACCTATCATCCTAAACCATTAAATACAGCAGTCGCTAATTCTAGCCTCTTGATAGCTAGTAAGTTTGGTATGAATGTTAAATTATTATGTCCTTCTGAGGATTATCATCTAGATGATAGATATCTTGAAGCAGCTAAAGAGAATTGTGCATCTGAAGGAGCTTCATTTGATATCTCTTATGATATTGATAGCGCTTATTCAAATGCAGATATTGTCTATGCAAAAAGCTGGGGATGCCTTAGCCACTATGGGAAAATAGATGAGCAAATAGCCAATAATAATCAATTCAAGCACTTTATCGTTGATGAATCAAAGATGGCCCTCACCAACAAAGCTGTTTTTAGTCATTGCCTTCCATTGAGAAGAAATGTTAAGGCAACGGATGGAGTCATGGATGCTGAGTATTGTTTAGCGGTTAAAGAAGCAGGGAATAGAAAGCATGTTCAAAAGTCCATGCTTAGTAAAATTTTATAGGTATTGAATAATGAATAAGAAAGTAGTGCTAGCATTTTCAGGTGGTTTGGACACAAGTTTCTGTGTCCCCTACCTAATTGATCAAGGTTATGAAGTTCATACTTTATTTGTAAATACAGGTGGTATCTCACCTAAAGAGGAACGTGCGATTACAATTAGAGCTAAGGAACTAGGCGCAAAAAAACACATCAACATAAATGTAGAAAAGAGCCTGTGGTCCGAAATTTTAATCCCGTTAGTTCAATCTGGAGCACTTTATCAAAATAAATATCCTGCGCTTTGCTCTGATAGATATTTAATTGTTAAGGAATCAATTAAATTATGTAAAAAATTAAAAACAAAAGATATTGCTCATGGCTGCACTGGTATGGGTAACGATCAAATTAGATTTGATCTATCCATTAGGGCTCATGGAGATTACAACATTATTACTCCAATAAGAGAGATTCAAAATATCACTAAAAATGTTAGAGGTTTTGAAGAGGATTATTTACAAGAAAGAGGCTTTAAAGTTTCTTCATTGCATAAAAAATATAGCATCAATGAAAATCTAATGGGGGCAACAATCTCTGGAAGTGAAATTGATGAGTGGGAAGAGCCCTCAAACGAAAGTTTTGTAATATGTAAATTACCCCATCAATACCCCAAGAAATCTAAAACTTTGAAAATAAAATTTCTTAGAGGAAAAGTTATTTCTATCAATAACAAAAAGATGCAAGGAGCTGATTTTTTAAGATCTTTAAATACACTTGGAGGCTCATTTGGAATCGGACGTTCAGTTTTTTCAAGCGATACAATCATTGGATTAAAGGGGAGATTTGTCTTTGAAGCACCTGGTATTACTATTCTGATGTCAGCACATAGAGCCCTAGAGGAAGCTGTCTTGACTGATAAGCAAAATTTTGTGAAGTCTCAAGTTGGACAGGAATGGGTCAATCTTGTTTATCGAGGATTTTACTTTGAGCCGTTAAGAGAAAACTTAGAGGCATTCTTGCTTGATTCTCAAAAAACTGTTTCTGGAGAGGTCACCTTGAAACTCACTCCCGGAAAAGTTGATGCAGTTGCTGTAAATTCAAAAAATATTCTCAAGAGCCCAGAGGGAGCATATGCTCAGTCTGCAACTTGGTCAGAGGCTGAATCGAAAGGGTTCATTAAGCTGATTGGTCAAAGCACTTCAACCTGGGCTTCTATCCATAATAAAAAATGAATACTGACCTAGAGCTAACTCTACAACATCTCAAAGCTCTAGTTGCATGTGATACTTCAAATCCTCCTAGAAAAATTAACCAATCAGGACTAGTTGAGTATTTAAACTCCCTAGACTTTATTGATCCTCAGATAATAGATTTGGGAGAGGGTTCTATAAATATTCTGCTTACCAAAGGCTCACCAAAACATCTTATTAATGTGCATTTGGACACAGTTCCTGCAGGCGATGGTTGGCAGTCTAATCCATATGAATTAAAGATCCATGATGGAAGAGCTATTGGGCTCGGTGCTTGCGATATAAAAGGGGCTGCAGCTTGTTTGCTAACTTTAGTTGAAAAAGGTTTAAAGAATTATGCAATCTTATTTTCCACTGATGAAGAAGCAGGTCAAAGCACTTGCATAAAGGAGTATCTTAAAACTCAACATGCTTTTGAGGGAGTGATTGTTGCTGAACCAACCCAAAACAAAGCCGTTACATGTCATAGAGGTATTTTGACAGGTACCCAGGAATTTTTTGGTTTAGCGGGTCACAGTTCAGAGCAAAGAGCCCTGACTGATAATGCCATCCATAAATTAACTCGATGGTCGGATGCAGCCTTGAAAGTTGCTGAATCATACAACAGCAAATCTTTCAAAGATTTACAAGGCATCGCTTTTAATTTGGGTCTAGTTGAGGGGGGTATAAAGCCTAATATCATTGCAGATCATGCCCAAGTTAAATTTGGCATGAGACCATTGCCTGGACAATCTTTTGACGAACTTTTGAGTGAATTAAACACTCAAACAGCTGAAAATAATGCAAGATTTACTACTGGATTTGTTGCCCCTGCATTACCAGCATCTGGTGATATTAGTGATGGAGAGTTATTTGCGTATGAGTTGGGTTTGACGTTATCTCCACCAGTGAATTTTTGGACTGAAGCTTCTTTGTTTAGCGAGGCGGGGTATCGAGCTATTGTGTATGGTCCAGGCAATATTGCTGATGCTCATCAGCCAAATGAATCTGTAGATCTTGATGAGTTAAATCAAGCATTGATTGATTTTAAAACGATAATCCAATGAGCAATCCATCTAATCAATTTATCAAAAGCACTATTTTAAAACTCCTTGGTGCTATAGGTTCTGAGAAAGAAATAAATAAGTATATTGAAAAATTTTCCTCTCCTGAGCAACGCTTTGCTGTTATCAAAGTAGGTGGATCAGTGATTGAGAATGATCTGGAGAATCTTATTTCATCTCTGATTTTTTTAAATCAAGTGGGTTTAAAGCCTGTCATACTTCATGGGGCTGGCCCAATGCTCTCTGCCGCCTTGGAAGAGAGGAAAATCGACTTTTCTTTTATCGATGGTCAAAGGGTCACTTCTGTGGAAGTGAGAGACGTTGCTCATTCAGTTTTTAAGGAAACCAATAAGAAGATCGTTGAGGCTTTAGAGACTCAAGGCGCAAAAGCACAAGGCCTTATTTCCAATATATTTGAATGCACTATGGCGGATCCTAGCTTGGGATATGTGGGGTCCATCCAATCTGTTGATATCAATCTTATTAACGAGGTTCTGGAATTAGATTCAATACCTGTAATTGCACCCGTGGGATTTCAAGATAACGAAGTCTTAAACATTAATGCTGATATTGCGACTGTTGAATTGGTAAAAGCAATCAATCCTTACAAAGCCATCTTTCTGTCAGAAATTGGCGGTATCTTTAACAAAACTGGTCAATTGATACCGAATATTAATTTGGCTTTGGAATACAACGAGCTTATGCAAGAACAATGGTTGCATTCTGGAATGAAACTAAAATTAGAGCAAATAAAATCTTTATTAGACCATCTTCCAAAAACAGCCTCTGTATCCATAACGCAGCCAATCAATCTACCGAAAGAGTTATTTACCGATTCGGGATCCGGCACTCTAATCAAACATGGCTATAGCGTTGTTCAACATCAACTCCCAGACAAAGATGTAGAGGATCAATTTAGAAAGATTGTAGAAACTTCCTTTAAAGGTAAATTAGTCGATAATTTTTTTAACTCTCCAAAAAATTTAAATATTTTTATGACCTCATGCAAGCGAGCTACGATAGCTATTTCAAATGATTTCACTATTCCGTACATGGATAAGTTTGGTGTTATTCCCGAAGCTAAAGGCGAGGGTTTGGGGGCAGGTATTTGGCATGAGATGAGAAAAGTTTATCCTCAAGTTTTTTGGCGATCCCGACCAAACAATCCTATCAATAGTTTTTATACTTCCATTTGTGAAGGTTGTCAGAAACAAGATGAGTGGCATATCTTTTGGATAGGCATATCTGATTATAGCGCTCTAAAAGATTGCATTGAGTATGCTATCAATAAACCAAAAAGTGTGATTTAAATGGAAGTTAAAAAAGTAGGTTTGTTAGGTGGCAGAGGCTATGTTGGCCAGGAAGTTGTTCAGTTATTGGCTCAACATAAGTATCTAAATATCAGCTCAGTTTTTTCTTTAACTAAGGCCGGTCAACCATTGGATCTCAATGCTGGCAGTGATTTGATATATCAAGATTTAAGTATAGAGAATATTGTTTTGGCTGATGAAGATGCCTATATCTTAGCTTTACCAAATAATGAATCTCATAAATACGTTGATCTAATTTTTCAGCATAATTCCAAAGCTATTATTATTGACTTAAGTGCTGACCATCGTTTTGATGATAGCTGGGAATATCGAGTCCCCGAACTGTCTAATAACGCCCACTCAAATAGAATTAGTAACCCAGGCTGTTATGCTTCTGCAATGCAATTTATGCTTGCTCCCTTGTTAGATATTTTGGTTGGTTCAGTAAACTTATATGGCATTTCAGGATTTAGTGGAGCAGGCGCGTCTCCAAACGCTAGAAATGATCAGGAAGCTTTAAAAGATAACATTCTTCCTTACTCACTCGTATCACATCTGCATGAGCGAGAAGTTAAAGCTCATAGTTACTCAGATATATTATTTACACCTCATGTGGGCAATTTTTTTAGAGGAATCATGATGACTGGTAATTTTATTCTATCAGAGCCCATGTTGCCTGAAGATATTTATGATTTATTTATCAATTACTATGATCACAAATCGCTAATTTACATTCAACAAGCACTTCCAAATTTGCAAGATGTGCAAACCACATCCAATGTAATAATTGGAGGCTTTGAAGTTGATAAGGAAATTAATAGGCTGACATTTTGTTGCGCACTTGATAATCTCCTTAAAGGCGCAGCAACGCAAGCTGTGCAGAATTTAAATTCTGCATTTGGATGGGAAGATAACTTGGGAATAATAGAACGATGAAAATTTGGAAGCAAAGCTCAAAAGATAAAAATTCTATAATTGATAATTTCTTATCTGGTGAAGATATAGTTTTAGATCAAGAATTATTTCTATATGACATTGAGGCATCCATTGCCCATGCCAATGAATTACAACATATTAATATTTTAAATAAATCTGAAACCAAGAAAATTATTTCAGCTTTAAAAAAGCTTGCCAAATTATTTCAAGCCAAGAAATTTAAATTAACTTCTAAATACGAAGATTGTCATTCTGCTATAGAAGATTTCTTAACAAAGGAGCTTGGCTCCGTAGGCAAGAAAATCCATACAGGAAGAAGCAGGAATGATCAGGTGATGGTGGCCATGCGTCTTTACACAAGAGCAAAATTAGATGAAATTCAATCTATCAACCTGCAGATTGCTAAATCATTTTTTGATAAAGCTGAAAAACATTCATCCGATCCTATGCCTGGCTACACTCATTTGCAAAGAGCTATGCCTTCGACTTGGGGTTTATGGTTTGGAGCTTTTGCTGAGTCTTTTCTTGATAATATTGATTTGATTTCAAGCACTCAATCCTGGATGAATATAAATCCTTTGGGTACAGCAGCTGGATATGGGGTCAATCTTCCTATCAAGCGTGAACTTTCAACCAAGGAATTGGGCTTCAAAAGAAAGCAATTAAATAGTCTGTATGTTCAAAATAGCAGAGGTAAGTTTGAGTTAGAGCTTATTGGTTCCTTGAAGCAGCCGATGCTTGATGTAAGAAAATTTGCATGGGATATGAGTATTTTTTTAGCTCAGGAGTTTAACTTATTGACTATCGCATCCAAATATTCAACAGGATCATCTATCATGCCAAACAAATCTAATCCTGATGTTATTGAGATTATGAGGGCTAAGTATGCAGAGATAGCAGGACATTATTCAGAATTAGAAAACTTAATATCTCTTCCAAGCGGATATCATCGTGATTTACAACTTACTAAGAGATCGCTGATATATTCGACTCATTGCGTTACCAAGACCTTAAGTCTGCTTCCGGATTTAATTAAATCGATCAATGTGAATACACAGCGGTCAAATGAATTTATAGATCAGGATATGCTCATGACAGATCGTGCCTATAATCTGGTTCAAACAGGAGTACCCTTCAGAGAGGCTTATGTTAAAGTCAAGTCTGATCAAGATCCTCAATTAATTACACAACCAATTTCAAGAAATAATTCTTCATCTGGTTCTGCCTATAATTTAGAACTTAAAACGATTAAATCGAGGCTGCACAAGCTAATCAATAGAAAATAAATTAGTTTTTGCTTTTCTTTTTTCTTTATGAGATTATTTAAGAAGAATGAATAAAGCTATCAGAATTCAAAAATCTGAAGCAGCTAGGGATAGACGGCATCGAAGGCGTGATTTAGCAGAGAAAAAGCTACAAAATGAATACGCTCGTCTTCGCAAGCTAAGAAGAAAGAAGTAGTTTTCTAGCCGCTTTTAAATTTTAACAATTCAGTTGCAAGGTCTCCTTTTATCCCAAAATAACTGCTTGCATCATCCTCATCAAAAGTTTCTAATACTCAAATGAATAAAACACACACCTATCTAGACAAGTGGCATAAGGGCTTGAAAGCTGATGATCCAAATTTTTTAGATGAGATTCTTGATGAGTCATGCGTTTTTACGTCACCCATAGTTTTTAAACCCATTCACGGCAAAGAGATGTCCAAACTCTATTTGATGGGAGCCGGTCAAACTTTTGATATGGAAAGATTTGAATATGTTCGTGAGCTGGTTGATGGACTGGATTGCGTATTAGAATTTGAAACCTATATTGGTGATATTTCAGTTAATGGTGTTGATATTATTCGTTGGAATGAAGAGGGTAAAATTATTGACTTTAAAGTCATGATTAGGCCATTGCAGGCAATCGGGGCGCTACAAAAAAAGATGTCAGAAGCATTGGAGCATTTAACTAAATAATTTTTATATAAAAAAAAGGAGCTCTTTCGAGCTCCTTCCATTACTAATCTAAATAACCACAACTAGGGGGAAATGATCTTAGAAAGAGTAATTAACTGTTACTCCATATGTTTTTGGTGCATTTGGATAACCCTCAAAGGATGTTCTAAATGGATCACCTACAGATGAAAAAGCTGTATGGAGATATTTGTCATCATTGATGTTGTTACCAAATATAACTATATCTAAATTACCTCTAGTGATTCCAGCACTAAAGTTGAGTGTATCTTTTGTTTTCTCACAAGTTCCTGCTGCACACATAGCAACATTCTCTGAAGGAATGATTCTTATTTGTGTTGGTCCAGAATATAGATGATTTAATCTGACATAGCCATCAGTTCTGCCTCGCGACCAGTTCCAAGTGATTGAACTTGTTAGAGAATCATCATGGACATTTTCAGGCTTAGTACCACTAACGTCACCTGCAGCAGAGCCGGTAAAAGAATCATATTTTGAATCCATGATTAGTCCACCTAAAGTAATATCAATACTAGGCACAGGGGAGAAAAGCAAATCAAACTCAAATCCTTCTGATGATTGCAACCCTGCATTAGCTAAAATAAAACCAGAGCTAACAAATGTATTGGATTGAAAGTCTTTAATCTCCTGGCTAAATGCAGTTAAATTAAAATATCCTGTTGATAGTCTCATCTTCATACCAAGCTCAAAAACTTCTGCTTCTTCAGGTGATGCATACCTTTGACCAATTGCAGTATTTTCTGCAACTGGTGTTCCAGCTGCTGCTAATGCAGCTCTTTCAGCTAGATCTGGTAAAGAATTTGTAGATAGGTTCCATGCAGAGGATTTAAATCCAGTTGAAACTCCCCCATAAAAGCTTACATCATCATTAAGCATGTACGTCAGTTTTGCTGTGTAATCAATGTTGTCATCGGATGATTTGCCACTTTGACCAGCGTTTGGAAACTGTTGCATTTCAGGAATGAACTGAAGAGCTTGAAATCCAAGCAATGCATTTGTCTGGGGATTGGAAGCTAATGCTGCAGCAGTAGCAGGATCAAAACCAGCTCCAATGAAAGCCATAGTTCCAACACCTACAAAACCAATCTGTGAAAACACATCAGTATTTACATCAATTCCTGTTGCTGATTTTTCGTCTTCAATATAACTTACACCAAGGATAGCGCCTAGTTTATCAGTTAGATTTACGTCTACTTGTCCAAATAAAGTGGTTGTTTCGGTCTCTTGGGTAAAGTAACCGACTCTTCCTGTGCCTTCCTGGAAAAATAGTGACGCAGGCAAGCCTAAAAGACCTGCAACAGTAGGAAGAGCTCCGCCTGATGCAATATTTGCAAATGTATAAAATGATGGCCCCCACTTAACACTACTATCATTTTTCAGGTCTTCTTCATAAAAGTATGCTCCTACCAACCAATTGACCTTTGCATTACCGTTGGATGCAAGTCTAAATTCTTGAGATTTTGACGATAAATTCACATTTGTTGTATTTGGGTTAAGTATTCTAGAGCTATCAAAATCAATATCTTGACTTTCAAGGCTATCCGAATCCCTTGATGAAGTAATACTTGTAAATGTCATATTTTCCATTTCTTTAACAATATTTACTGAGATTCCGGAATTTTCACCTTTTGAAAAAGAGTCGAAATTGAAATGTACCTGATCGGTGAATGGATTGTTTGGAGCAGCTTGAGCGCCAAGAGCATAAGCAAGTTCTTTTGCAGGACCCGCAGAAACATTACCTACTTGGCAACAAAACTCATCGTATTCATCGTAATCAGCTGTGATCCTAATTTCTAAATCGTCTGCAGTTTCAATTAATAAATCTGCTCTTAAAGAATATCTATCTCTGTTGTTGGTATCATTACCTGTCACTGTATTCTTAGCATGACCATCAGCTTGGTTAGTATTAGCATTCAAACTAAAAGCCATAGTGTCACTCAGTGGAGCCGTGTAATAAGCTTTAACAATTCTTGAATTGTAATTCCCAAATGATGTTGAAATCTTTCCAAATTTTTCGAAGGAAGGTTTTTTTGTAATGATGTTAATCACACCGGCAGTCGCATTTTTACCAAACAAAGTACTTTGGGGGCCACGAAGAACCTCAACCCTTTCAACCATTGGCAGGTCATTAATTCTGCTTTGCATTTTTGATCGATATACACCATCAACAAACAATGCTACCGAAGGCTCAACACCATTATTATTTGAGCCATTTCCAAAACCTCTAATAAAAAATGCAGCATTTTTAGAAGATTGATACTGCCTTGTGTCCAAAGAGGGAACCACTTGCATTAAATCAAAAGCATCAACGACGTTAGCTTTGTCTATTTCATCAGCGCTAATTACAGATACAGCGACAGGAACTTCTTGAAGAGTTTTTTCTGTCTTAGTAGCAGTTGTGATGATTTCTTCGATTTCACCTGATTGCGCAAATGCATTTAACGAAAAGATAAAAATAAAACATAAAGATAAAATATATCTGTATTTGTACATGGAAGTTCCCCTTTAAATTTAACAGTAAAAGAATGACTTTATACTAAATTTTATAAAATAAAAGGTACATATTTTTTATGAATAATAATAGGATTTAATATATTAATTATTTATATATGAGTTTAATTAAAACATAATATTTTAAT
>CAYVYQ010000003.1:0-44917 GCA_964455855.1 uncultured Gammaproteobacteria bacterium | reverse complement strand
TAGAAAATATTAAATGGTTTGCTCCTATCGATGAACCAGATGTAGATGTTGCAACATTGAGGTTCCAAGAATCATGAAAAGAGTCGCTATCGTTGGGTATGCTCAACATCCAATATTAAAAAATGCAGGAGCGTTGAATGAGGTTGAACTCATCATGCCGGTGGTGCATCAGCTGTTTAATAATTTGGGTATCAGCCAAAAGGACATTGATTTTACCTGCTCTGGCAGTTGTGATTATCTACAAGGAGCGGCTTTTGCTTTTGTGGAGGGTTTGTCTGCCATTCAAACCAATCCACCAATAAAAGAATCTCACGTAGAAATGGATGCAGCATGGGCCATGTATGAGTCAATGCTAAAAATTCAAATGGGTGATGCTGAGACAGCCCTAATATATGGGTTTGGGAAATCATCTCCCGGAGATTTGGATGCAATTATTTCCCTTCAAATGGATCCATACTATATTTCTCCTTTATGGCCTGACCGAGTTAGTTTAGCGGCTCTGCAAGCCAGAGTTCTGCTTGATCAAAATGTCATTACCTCAGAGCAAATGCTCGCGACAGTCATTGAAGCAAGGGCTAACTCAAAAAATAATAAGAACGCCTTAATCACTGATCTAATTGATGAGTCAGATTATTTAAAGAATGCAATGGTATCTTCGCCATTAAATAAGTTAGATTGCCCACCAATTTCAGACGGTTCCTCTGCGATGATTATTGCATCAGAAGAAAAAGCTTATGAATTTACAGATCATCCTATTTGGATAGAGGGCATTGATCACAGAATTGAATCATCAAACCTAGGCTCTAGGAATCTTGCTACCTCTGATACTTTGCAAGCTTCAATGAACCAATTAAATTTAAAAAATATAAAGTTTGATGTTGCCGAATTACACACCCAGTTTAGTCATGAACTACCTTTTTTAAAATCTTTATTAAATCTTCAAGATGTTCCAACCAATCTTTCAGGCGGCCCATTGGTTGGAAACGTAATGATGTGTGCAGGGCTTGATGCAATCGGCAAGACCTATGAATCACTTAAAGATAATCAATTCACTCATGGCTTGGCTCACGCAACTTCTGGTCCCTGTCTTCAACACAACATGCTAGTCCACCTAGAGGCACAAAAATGATTCAAGCAGGAGTAATAGGCGTTGGGCAGACAAAATATGATGCTAAGAGACGTGATGTTTCCATGGCTGGATTGGTAAGAGAGGCCATTGACAATGCAATGCTAGCAGCCAACCTTGAATGGGATGCTATTGATGCAGTGATCTTAGGCAAGGCACCAGACATGTTTGAAGGCGTCATCATGCCCGAATTATATTTAGCTGATGCAATTGGAGCTGTGGGCAAGCCTGTGTTGCGAGTTCACACCGCTGGCAGTGTTGGGGGAAGCACCGCAGTGATTGCTGCATCGCATGTTTGCTCAGGCCAGTTTAAGACAGTGCTAACAGTGACTTTTGAAAAACAATCTGAATCCAATGCGACATGGGCTTTATCTCCTCGATATCCATACTCTCCGCATATAAATGCTGGAGCCGGTGGTTACTTTGCTCCTTTCATTAGGGAATACATTCGTCGATATGAGGCACCTGAACATATTGGTTGGAAAGTCGCAGCCAAGGATCGTCAAAATGCACTAAAAAACCCATTAGCTCATCTCCACATTCCTGGTATCGATGAAAAAATGGTAAGTGACACCCCTATGCTCTGGGAGCCTTTGCGCTATCTTGAAAGCTGCCCATCTTCCGATGGTGCATGTGCGATGGTTATTACTGCACAAGATCAAGTTGGTTCAAGAAACGTTGCATGGATTAAAGGTATGGCAGTCAGATCAGAAGGCACTTTGTCAGCTGGAAGGGATGAAGTAAATCCTCAAGCTGGAATTGATTGCGCAAAAGATATTTACAATCAAGCGGGTATTAGCAATCCATTTAATGAAATTGATTGTGCTGAGATTTATGTCCCATTTTCCTGGTATGAACCAATGTGGTTAGAGAACCTCGGATTTTGTGATTTAGGGGAAGGTTGGAAGCTAACAGATAAAGATGCAACTGCAATTGATGGCGAGCTTCCATTTAATATGTCTGGTGGAGTTTTATCCTCTAATCCAATTGGCGCATCAGGGATGATTAGATTTGGTGAGGCTGCACTTCAAGTCATGGGATTGGCAGAGGACCATCAAGTTGAAGATGCTAAAGTTGCAATGGGTCATGCATACGGCGGTGCTGCACAATTTTTTGCTATGTGGATAGTATCATCATCACTTGACTAGTTAGAGGAGCTTTATGAATACAGATCACGCAATAGTAGAAGAAAAAGGTCACATTATGGTGATCACACTTAATCGTCCTGAAAAACGGAATGCTTTGAGCCCAGGCATGCTTGTAACTATTTATGAAGCCTGGAGAAAGCTTGATGAAGATCCTAACTTGCGATGCGCAGTTCTAACCGGTGCTGGAGGAACCTTCTGCTCTGGGGCCGATCTAAGTGCCATGAAAGATGGTAATGAAGATTCTGATATGATGGAAAAGCTTAAGGAGATTCCTGATTTACATTGGCAATCCTTGCTTAGACATAACAGACCAACTAAACCAATCATCGCTGCCGTTGAAGGCTTTGCCCTTGCTGGTGGCACAGAAATTTTACAAGGAACTGATATCAGAGTTGCCGGCAAAAGCGCAGTATTTGGTTTATCAGAACCACTCAGAGGCCTATTCCCATTAGGTGGTTCTACTGTAAGACTGAGACGACAAATTCCATACACTCTTGCGGCTGAGGCCCTATTAACTGGTAGACGAATTTCTTCCGACGAAGCCTTAAGATTTGGTTTGATTGGTCACGTTGTAGAAGATGGAAGTGCATTAGAAAAAGCTATGGAGATTGCTGAAACTGTTAGTGAAAATGCTCCTTTATCTATTCAAGCTATTGTGAAATCACTACGTGAGATTGATGAAAGTTATACAGAGGCTGAGGCTTTAGAAAAAGAACTTGAAATAGGCCAACCAATTTTTTCTACAGAAGACATGATGGAAGGATTGACAGCATTTGCTGAAAAAAGAAAACCAAACTTTAAAGGAAAGTGAGCAAACTTCTAGTAGAAACCAATGAGGGTGTTCGCACCCTTATATTTAATCGTCCTGAGACGAAAAATGCATTTGATGCAGAATTATGGGGTCTTTTTAGAGACGCATTAAATTCTGCCAGTGACGATCCAGATATTTCCTCAGTAGTAGTGACAGGATCTTCAAACACTTTTTCATCCGGTGTTGATTTAAGCAGCATGATGGGAGATGGTGGTGCTGAGTATGAAGAGCCATTTGAAACATGTATTGATGCATTGATTAATTTTAAAAAGCCATTAATTGGAGCCGTTGAGGGTGCAGCTGTAGGAGGCGGGGCAACAATTCTTTTGCATTTTGATGCTGTCTTCATTGCTCCAAATGCAAAGATTAAATATCCATTTTCTGATTTGGGATTGGCTCCTGAAGTGGGCAGTTCTTTTTTGCTTTTTCAATCTCTAGGGTATCAACAAGCCGCACAACTGTTATTTGAATCTCAGCCAATAGATGGCAATAGATATCATGAGCTAGGTTTAGCTAAATATGTTGGCGAGGATTTTTTCGATGAGGCAAATAAATACGCTCATATGCTCAAAGAACAATCACTGAGTTCAATCATTGAAACTAAAGCTATATTGAAAGCATTCATGCAAGAAGATCTTGCTAAATCTCGATCCATGGAAACCGCAGCTATGAAAAAGCTATTTGGCTCAGAGGATAATATAAAAGCAGTAGAAAAATTTTTTGCTAAAAAAAATAAATAATCATGTCTTTTGAAAGAATCCAACTCTTTTTAGAAACTAACCCTGAGTATGGGTGGGTGCTCGTTTTTTTCTTTGGATTTATGGAATCAATGATTATTACTGGAAGCTTTATGCCAAGCGCTGTTCTTTTTTCTCTATGCATTTACCTTTACAACATTGAATTGCTCACTCTCCCTTGGATCTGCGGTATTGCTTTGCTTGGGTCGCACGTGGGTGATGTATGCGGATTTTTAGTTGGAAAATCTATTGGTCCACGCCTTCTAAGCTCAAAGTTTATGCAAAAACGCCAAAAACCAATTAATAAAACCCAAGAATTTTTAGAACGTTTTGGTCCCTATACTGTCTTGGTTGGAAGATTTATCCCAGCAATACGTCCCTTAGTTCCTTTTTTACTAGGAATTACTGATTTAAGGTTAAAAAGATTTTATGTGGCTGATGTCATAGCTTGTACATTATGGGCCATTGCTCTAGCCTTGCTTGTGGTATCAGTAGGCTCTATATTTAAATAATTATGATTACATTAATAATATTATTCTTATCCATTGTTGCGCTTTTATTTTTAGTGCAACAACTATTAAAAAATTCCCCTGAAGGAAAATTTTTAAAATCTCTGAGAGACTTACTGTTGATTGTTTTGGCATTAGGCATCACTACTGGTGTATTTTATGTAGGTTTTAGATTGATTCGATTTCTTATTTAGATTTATGGAAACACTTTTCACTAAAATTATTAACAAAGAAATTCCCGCAGATATTATTTTTGAGGATGATCTATCTCTTGTCTTTAAAGACATTAATCCGCAGGCCCCTACACATTTATTAATTATTCCTAAAAAACCAATACCTAAACTTTCAGATGCATCAGAGGAAGACAAAGAGCTTCTTGGTCATTTAATGTGGGTTGCAGGAGAGGTCGCTCGGGACCTTGGGTTAGATGAAACCTTTAGACTTGTTACAAATAATGGAGCTAAGGCTGGGCAAAGCGTTTTTCATCTTCACCTTCACCTGTTAAGCGGCAGACCTTTGCAGTGGCCTCCAGGATAATTAATGAGCATTGAAGAAAGGTTAGATAGACTTGAGTCTTTGGACGAGATTAGGCAGCTTGCCGCAAAGTACTCTGTTACTTTAGACATGCGTGATTTAGATATGCACGTTAATTTATTTGTCCCCGATGTAAGAGTCGGAAAAGATGGCGCTGGCAGGCAAGCATTAAAAGAATGGGCTGATGCAACATTTAGGGATCAATTCACTGGCACCTCGCATCATATTGGAAATCATATTATAGATTTTGATTCTCCTGATTCTGCCATTGGATTGGTCTATTCAAAGAATGAGCATGAAACTGAGACTGAATGGGTGATTATGCAAATGTTGTATTGGGATACCTATAAGAGAGTTAATGGAAGATGGCTGTTTAAAAAAAGACTGCCGATGTATTGGTATGCAACCGACTTAAACAAACCGCCGCTTGGCGATCAAAAAATGCGTTGGCCAGGCCAGGAAAATTATGAAGGATATTTTCATGATTTATTTCCATCTTGGAAAGAGTTTTGGAGCAGCGAATATATACGTGATAACGACGTAGCTGAGCCTGTGGAGGCTGATTCGTTTTTGAAGGCTTTACGTCGAGACTCAAAGCCTGGAAAGTTAAGGGTTAAATAATTAAATAAGCTACAATGCCAAGTACAAAAACTAACCCACCTATGCCTAAAACAAATAGTCCTAAGCTTTTTATCGTTTGTGCATCATCATTCATTTGCTTAGTATAACCATCTAATATTTCCATAATCAATTATGAATTCAGAAACAAGATTAACTTTTCCGCTTGATGTGGTTCCACAATCGGGAACTTTGCACGCCATCAATGAACATGTTCGTTGGATTAGAATGCCTTTGCCTATGTCTTTGAATCACATAAATCTCTGGGGTCTAGGCACTCAAGACAACCTAACTTTAGTTGATACTGGCATGCATCTTGATGACACTAAAAATGCTTGGGTTAATTTGATAGAGCAAGAAAAACTATCAATAAAAGATGTTGTGGTCACACACATGCATCCAGACCATATTGGAATGGCTGGTTGGTTTGTAAAGAAATATAACACCACCTTCAGTATGAGCAGAACTGATTATCTCCAGTGTCGAATGTTATCAGCAGATACGGGTGACAACGTTCCTCATGAAGCGATAGATTTTTATACTCAAGCTGGAATGACAGAAGGGCAGATCAAAGCCTTTACAGAAAGATTTGGTTTTTTTGGGTCCATTATTCACCCTTTACCTCAATCATATAATCGACTCAAAGAGGATGATGTTATTCAAGTCAATGGGATTGATTGGGTGGCTATAGAAGGACGAGGGCACACAATGGAGCACTTATGTTTCTTTTCCAAGGAATTAAATATGTTCATAAGTGGCGATCAATTGTTGCCAACTATCAGCTCACACGTTGGCACTTTTCCTACAGAACCTGCTGCGAACCCAGTGGAGGATTGGATTTCTTCTTGTCATAAACTGATTGAAAAATTACCTGAAGATGTTTTGGTTTTGCCTGCCCATGGAAGACCTTTTATTGGTGCGCATAAAAGATTAAATACTCTCATCAATCATCATGAGCAATCACTAGAAAAGCTTCATGCTGTCCTTAAAACTCCAAAGCGAGCCGTTGATGTTTTTGACGTCTTATTCAAAAGGGAAATAGATGATACCAATCTAATTATGGCAACTGGAGAATCTTTAGGCCATTTAAATTGCTTGTTTTATAGGGGCTTAATTAAAAAATCTCTTGATAATAATCAATGCTGGTATGAGCAAAGCTAAACTTTCAGCAGAGGCCAAGGCATGGATTCTTTATGACGGAGGAAATTCTGCTTTTGCCACAACTGTAATTGCTGCCTTTTTCCCAATTTTTTTTAATGATTTCTGGGCATCTGGACTCGAAGCTGAAGTTAAAACCGCCTATCTTGGTTGGGGTTTAACAATTTCTAATCTTGTTCTCTTGTTTACTTCGCCATTCATTGGCGCGTTAACTGATGTCTCCAGAACAACAAAAATATTATTTACCGGGTTTGGGGCGATATCTATTATTTCTGTTGCTGTGTTGTATTTTATTCCAGCAGGCTCATGGCTTCAGGCTTTAATATTTTTTGGTATTGCAAATTATTGCTTTGCAGCCGGCAACACTTTATACGATAAGATGCTGGTTCAAGTTTCAAATGAAAGTAACATCGCTCGAATATCTAGTTATGGTTTTGCATTCGGCTATCTTGGCGGAGGTTTACTATTCCTTATCAATGCAGCCATGACAATTAAACCTGAGTTTTTTGGACTTTCCAGTGTCGCCGATGCCGTTAGATGGTCTTTTTTAAGTGTCTCCGTTTGGTGGACTTTATTTTTGATTCCTATTCTTTTAAAAATTCAAGATAAAGGAGCAAATCTTCCTGGCTCTCATTTTAAGCTTGCTTATACCAAAGTATTCAATACCTTAAAGACGGTTTCAGCAAAGAAAAATGTGTTTATATTTTTATTAGCCTTTTTTCTATACATTGATGGCGTTCATACAATCATGGCAATGGCAGCTGATTTTGCCTTAAATCTAGGCTTGCCTAGCAGCGACGTAATCATTGCGCTGATCTTAGTACAATTTGTAGCTTTTCCGACCACTTTGTTATGGTCAAAGTTTGCTTATAAATTTGGTGATAAAAATACTTTGCTCTTTACAATCTCTCTTTACCTCATTGTGATTGGATACTCTGCATTTCTTTCAAATGCTATCGAGTTTTATATTCTTGCTTCAATGGTTGGGGCCATTCAAGGCGGCATTCAATCGATCTCAAGAAGTTATTATGCAACCTTGATACCGCAAGATGAATCTGGTGAATATTTTGGATTTTATAATATGTTTGGGCGTGCTGGCGCATTCATGGGACCAGCACTCGTTGCAATTTTTGTTACTTTTTTTCAAGATACAAGATATGGCTTGATACCTATTGCTGCACTGTTTATCATGGGCGCCATAATTCTTTTAAAGGTTAAAAGTACCAATGAATCTCTTCAGTCGTAACTCAATTATTCTTTATAGTTTATTGGGCTTGGTAAGTTTATTTTTAGCAGGCTTCATTCGAAATCTTTTACAATTCAATACTTGGTTAGAGGTCTTTATCACCTCATGCATCATTATTCCAATGTATATTTTTGCAAGAAAAATTTTTTCGAAATTTCTTCAAAATTAATGGAAGATATATCTGAAGTCCTCAAGAAAAACTTGCCTAAAATAAGAGATCAGAAAGAGGGTGAAACCACTCCTGAGTATCTAAATCATATCAATGCACAAGTTAATAAGGTTCATGAAGACCTAATAAAACTTAGTCCTTTTTACAAGATATCTAAAATTCTAAAAACTTCAAAACCTTTATCGTTAAATGACATAAAAGATATTTTTAATGAAGTAAAAAAGCATCGATCTGCCTAGTTAAATAAAATTTACTTTCTAAACTTGATTGATTTTTTAGGTGTATGATTTATTTTATGAATTGGTACAGAATTAAAACATCTTTTATTGGCATCAAAAGACTGATCACTTTATCAAAGGAAGATAAGCAAGCTTGTATTGATGCATATAAATTTTTTCAGAGTATGCAGGATGGTGTAAAAACCCAAACAGAGGATGAAACAAAAGCTGTTGCTGCTTACTACAAAGTTTTAAACAATATGCTGTCAGTTTTTGATTTAGAGAAACTGTATATTCCTCCTCAGCTTGATGACTCACTCGGCCTTTATGGCAATCAGCTGCTTTGTGAGCAAGCACTCTTAACTGAATTAAATTTAAGTAGCCCAGATTCATCTCATTTATTAGATATGGGGTGTGGAAGAGGAAGAATTTCTCACTATTTTGCCTCTCTGACTGGTGGCCAAGTATCAGGATACAACATTGATCCAAATCAGATAGAAAATGCAGATGATTGGGCCAAAGAAACCAATATGAGTGATCGATTGCATTTTAAGGTTGGCGATCATCATAAGCCTCTGGAATATGATTCAGAAAGTTTTGATGGGTGCTTTTCATTTCAAGCGGTTTGGCCGTTCTTTAAAAAAGAGGAGTTAGATAGTTGCGCGCAAGAAATGTTTAGAGTGTTAAAGCCTGGCTCAAGGTATGCTTGCTCAGAATACTTGCTTTCACCATATTTTGATTGGACCAATGAGGAGCATGCCAACCTTCATAAGAAATATCTTCCAACCCTTGCTGCTACTCAGTCTATGTACCCCGAAGATGTATGCAAGGCCCTTGAAAGGGCTGGGTTTAAGATCCTTTTATCAGCTCCCTCTAAGAGCCCTGCATGGCCTATATGTGAGCAAAAACGCGATTTAATTTTAAGAGTTAGAAAAGTGATTAGATTTTTTCAGCGCATAAAATTAATTCCTGCTTGGGTAGAAGAGTCTTTGGATTTATTACAAACCGGCGGTCAATCATGGACAGATGCAGAAAAAGCCAAGATCGCTGATTTAAATTGGAGAATTGTTGCTGAGAAGCCCGCCGCTAATTTGTAGACAAGAGCTCTTTTAATAGTTTTGGCTTATCGGTAATAATTCCATCCACACCAAGATCAATTAATTTTCTCATTGTATTTTCATCATTAATTGTCCAAACATGAATTTTCAGACCAATGCTCTGAACATACTTTACAAATCTTTTGGTCACTAGCTTGATGCCGAAGTGGTAGATGGGAACTTGTAAACAGTCTCCTGGGACTTTTTGATTGTAAAAACCAAAACTGGCTAATAAAAGTTTTAAAATCTCTTTTGGACCCATCGAGAGACATGTTTCAGGAAACTCCTCTCTTACTTTTTGGAGTCTGTTGCTACTAAAACTAGCTATGCAAATTCTATCAAAGGCATTCAAGTTTTTTATAACATTCATTGCTGGGAGCACAACCTCATCTGTTTTAAGATCAATTTGAAACAGTGCACTCGGAAATTGGGTAAGCGCCGTTTCCAGTTTTGGAATTTGATAGGATGCAAATAGTTTTAATTGGTCAATCTGCTCACTATGAAGAGAATTGAAGGTCACGTCCATGTTTAAAAGTCTGCTTAGATCATCATCATGAAAGATATATGGAATTCCATCAGCAGATAACTGAACATCTGTTTCAATGTATGAAGAGCCCAGCTCTATAGCATAACTAAAGGATTCCAAGGTATTTTCAGGCGCTTCTTCGCTTCCACCTCTGTGAGCGGAAATTGAAACCCCCGATTGGCTTAAATAAGGATGCATGCTCATTTTATTATTGTACTTAGATTGGTGTAAAATCACTAAGTTCAATTCAAATAGTTGAATTACAAATATTGATAAATATGATCGAGCAAGACATCCTGATACAAGAGGGCATTAACCTGCTTTTAACTGGCATGGTTATTGTTTTTACCTTTTTAGTGTTGTTAATTATTTCAGTCAATATATTGAGGGTATTTTTCTCATCATCCGTTCAAGATAATGGACTAAGCCACAATGCTAGCAACTCATCGGTTCAGATTAAGAATGAAACCCATCATAAGATTATCAAAGAAGTTCTTGGAGGCATGAGAGCATGACAGAATCTAAAAAAATTGGCGTTACAGAAGTGGTTTTAAGAGACGCTCATCAATCTTTGCTTGCAACTCGATTTAGATACCATGACATGGAAGCTGCCTTAAAGAATTTAGATGATGTTGGTTTCTGGTCTGTCGAATCATGGGGCGGCGCAATTTTTGATTCATGCATTAGATACCTGGGTGAGGATCCATGGGAAAGAATTCGAAAAATTAAATCCATGATGCCTAATACTCCTCAGCAGATGCTCCTAAGAGGTCAGAATTTATTGGGTTATAAACATTACTCAGATGATGTGGTCAATAAATTTGTTGAGTGCTCAAAAAAGAATGGTGTTGATGTTTTTAGAGTATTTGACGCTTTAAACGATACAAGAAATATGCATCAGGCATTACAAGCTGTTATTGCAGCAGAAGGTCATGCTCAGGGCACAATATCCTATACAACCAGCCCTGTTCATACAATTGATTTATGGGTAGATCTTGCAAAAAAGATTCAAGATATGGGCGCTCATTCTCTGGCAATAAAAGATATGGCTGGCTTATTAAAGCCATATGTTGCATTTGAGTTGGTCTCAAGACTTAAAGAGGAGCTTGAAATTCCTATTCACCTCCATTGTCATGCAACTACAGGTTTTTCAGTTGCAACAGGTGTAAAAGCAATTGAGGCTGGGCTTGACAATATTGATACATCAATTTCCTCAATGAGTATGACATATGGGCATACTCCAACCGAAACAATGATCAGTATTCTTGATGGAACAAATCGAGAAACCGAATTAGATCTTGATAAGTTAATACCAATCGCTGAGCATTTTCAGGCAATTAGAAAGAAATATAAGAATTTTGAAGGTTCACTCAGAGGAGTGGATGCTCGAATTATCGCTTCACAAGTTCCTGGTGGGATGTTAACAAATCTTGAAAATCAACTTAAAGCGCAGGATTCAATTGATAAGTTTGATGAAGTTATTCAAGAAATTCCTAAAGTTAGACAGGAGCTAGGTTACATACCACTGGTAACGCCAACGTCTCAAATAGTCGGCACTCAATCAGTAATAAATGTATTATCTGGCTCTAGGTATTCAACGATTACCAATGAGGTGAAGTCTCTGCTCAAAGGGGAGTATGGTGCAACGCCTGCGCCAGTAAACAAGGACTTACAGCAACAAGCCATCGGTGAGAGTGCGGTAATTACATGCAGACCGGCTGATCTCCTTAATGAAGATTTTCAATCGTCTGCAGAAGATTTTAAAACAGCTATTGCTGATAAAGCTATTTTGGCTGAAGCCTCTGATGAAAACATACTCATCTATGTGATGTTTCCAGAAATCGGACTTAATTATTTACAGAATGCTGATAATTTAGACTACTTTGAGTCTGAGCCAATGGAGATTACTCAGCTAAGCGATGCTTCGTATTTGGTTACAGTTGATGATCAGGAATATTCAGTAACATTAAAGGCAGATAATTCAGTAACAATTAATGATGGCTCAGCAACGAAAGAAGTTTCATCCTCTCCAGCTAGTCCGGCTGGATCTGGAACAGTAATTGAGGCTCCATTGGGTGGAAATATCTTTAGACTGATTGCCTCAGAGGGAGAATCTGTTGCTATGGATTCAACCGTTCTTATTTTAGAAGCCATGAAAATGGAAACAGAAATAAAAGCTCCCACAACTGGAGTTATCGGCAAAATATATGTTCAGCCTGGCGATACAGTTAAACCTGGAAATCCTCTATTTGAAATTATTAACTAATGAATTTTGAAGCTATATTTTCAAGCTTAGGTATTTTCAGCTTAAGTCTTGGGCAATCAATTATGCTTTTAGTGGGCCTTTTAATTTTGTATTTAGCTATCAGTAAAAAATTTGAACCCTTGTTACTTTTGCCTATCGGATTTGGCGCAATACTTACCAACATACCTGAAATTGGTCTAGCTCTCAGCCCAATAGAGAAGTTAATTTATTTTTCAAATTCAGAGGAATTAGCCGGAGCGTTGAGTTTGGTCGCGCTTGGTGATGCTGAATCCTTAACTACTTTTCTTAAAACAGCTTCTCATTCTCAGTTATGGCTATTAAATGAATACGCTGCAGAGCTTGGATATAAGGCAGGAATTTTAAATACTTTTTACTCAGTAGCCATTGGTTCTGGGGTTGCGCCCTTGGTAATTTTTATGGGTGTAGGAGCTATGACAGATTTTGGCCCGATGCTAGCAAATCCCAAAACTTTAATACTAGGTGCTGCAGCCCAATTTGGTATCTTTGCAACTGTAATTGGCGCTTTGCTTTTAAATGAGCTGGGAGTTGTTTCCTTCACCTTAAAGCAAGCTGCTGCAACTGGAATTATTGGAGGAGCAGATGGCCCAACTGCAATTTACGTTTCTTCAATATTAGCTCCCGAGCTTTTGGGGGCAATTGCTGTTGCAGCCTACTCATACATGGCATTAGTGCCTTTGATACAGCCTCCAATCATGAGGCTCTTGACCACCAAAACTGAAAGAACCATCAAAATGGTCCAATTAAGAGAAGTTTCCCAAAAAGAAAAAATAATTTTTCCTATCATCTTGGTTTTTCTAGTTGGCATGATGTTACCCAGTGCAGCGCCGCTTATAGGTATGTTCTGTTTTGGAAATTTAATGAGGGAGTCTTTGGTTGTTGAGAGATTAAGTGAAGTTGTTCAAAACTCACTTATTAACATAGTAACAATCTTTTTAGGCTTAGCCGTTGGATCAAAACTAGCCGCTGATCAATTCCTTACTCCTGAAACCCTGGGAATATTGTCGCTGGGAATAATAGCTTTCTCAATCGGAACAGCTTCAGGTGTTTTAATGGCAAAACTAATGAATATTTTGAGCTCCAATAAAATCAATCCTCTGATTGGTGCTGCTGGCGTTTCAGCAGTCCCAATGGCTGCAAGAGTTGTCAATAAAGTAGGTCTTGAAAATGATTCTCAAAACTTTTTACTCATGCATGCTATGGGTCCAAACGTAGCTGGAGTAATTGGTTCTGCAGTTGCGGCAGGAGTCATGATCCAGCTTCTAGCTTAATGCAATGGATCCCTTTAAAAACATTAGACCTTACACTGATGCTGAAGTAGCTGAAGTTCTTCAGTCACTTGCTAATAATTCATCAGTTTTAAAGGCTTTAATAGGATTGCAGTTTCCAGGAATTCTCTCAAAAGCACCTTTTTTAAAATTTTTTGTTAAACGAAACCTTACTTCTCAAATAAAAAACATTCAAACAATCGATGACTATCAAATGATATTTAAAGATTTGATGGAAAAGGTTGTGAAAGAGTCCATTGCATCATTCAAAGTAAATGGTCTAGAGAGATTAAATAAAAATGACAATTATCTATATATTTCAAATCATAGAGATATTTCCTTGGATGCAGCTTTGCTTGCTCTTCATCTACATAAATCTGGTTTTAAGACCTTCAATATTGCAGTCGGCAATAATCTCATGGAAGAAACCTGGGCTTCAGATCTATTTCGATTAAATAAAAGTTTTATTATTCAACGATCTGGTGGAACTAAAAAAGAAATATATTCAGGCTTGTCACTTGCTTCACAATTTATTCATCAAAGTATATTTCAAGATAATACATCTGTATGGATTGCTCAAAAACAGGGCAGGGCAAAAGATGGTATTGATGAAACCGATCCTGCTCTGTTAAAAATGATTCATCTCAGTAAGAGAAAATCACAACATGAAGCTCACTATTTCAACACTCTAAAAGTGGTACCAGTGTCAATTTCTTATGAATATGATCCTAATGATCAATTGAAAGCTAGGGAATTAGATTTATTGCAAGCAAATAGTGAGTACCTAAAAGAAAAAGATGAGGATCTTAAAAGTATTGCCAATGGCATCACTGGTTTCAAAGGCAATGTAACTATTAATTTATCAGAACCAATGATATTCGCTGAGGATGATGGTTATCAGATGATCTCAAATAAAATATCTCAGTCGATACTTACAAACTACAAACTGCATGCATCTAATTATGCAGCATGTAAATTAATGGGTTTAGATTTTACTCAAGAGACATTCGATGCTGAGGAGATTACTCAGGCAGAAACCGAACTGAATCAAAGAGTCCAATCATTGGAGACAGGCGCTCGATCTAAATTATTAGAGCAATACGCCAATCCCGTTATTAGACAAATACAATCAACTTAGTTCGTGTGATATGCACTTTCGTTATGCTCAGTTAAGTCTAAACCCTCGTGTTCATTTTCATCGCTCACTCTTAAATCAGCCATGAATGATGTAATCTTTAAGGCAATCCAAGAAAAGACAAGAGTCCAAGCGCATATAACCACAACACCTTGAAGTTGAATCATAAATTGTTCAAAGACACTTGGATCAAATCCAGCTGCTCCTGCTCCAAGGAATCCATCTGGCTTCCCAACAAAAGCTAGCATGAGAATTCCTAAGATACCCCCAACTCCATGAACTGGAAAAACATCTAAAGAATCATCAATTTTAAAGTAACCTTTAATTAGTTGAGTTGCATAGAAACAAACCAAACCAGCCAATAATCCAATCAATAATGCACCTTGAGGTCCAACTGTTCCAGATGCAGGAGTTATCGTGGCTAGCCCGGCAACCATGCCGGTGGCTATACCTACAACTGTTGGCTTACCTGTTTTGATCCATTCCACTGACATCCAAGTCAAAGCTCCAACAGCTGCACTGATGTGAGTAACAAGAATAGCCATAGCGGCACTAGAGTCTGCGGCAACAGCGCTTCCACCATTAAATCCAAACCATCCTACCCAAAGCATAGCCGCACCCATTACTACCATTGGTCTGTTATGAGGCACAAGTGATCCTCCAGGAAAACCTTTTCTTGGTCCCAGCATCATTGCAGCAACTAAAGCACCAATTCCACAAGTAGCGTGAACCACTAATCCACCTGCAAAATCAATAACCCCTATGCTTCCAAGATAACCGCCGCCCCAAACCATATGGCAGGCTGGCAAGTAAACTAAAGTTACCCAAAGTACAGTAAATATACACATGGCACTAAACTTCATTCTTTCTGCAAATGCTCCTACAACTAACGCAGGGGTAATCACTGCAAAGGTCATTTGGAATACAACAAATAAACTCTCTGGCAAAGTGCCTGAAGCAGATTCTCTCATCAGGCTTGATAAGAAAAGGGCATCAGTCCCACCAATAATGGAGCCAGCACCCGTAAAAGCTAGGCTATAACCGTAGATGACCCAAATAACAGACACGATGCAGCAAATAGCAAAGCACTGCATAAGAACAGACAAAATATTCTGATTTCTTACCAGCCCACCATAAAATAGCGCCAACCCTGGAAGGGTCATAAACAGAACTAGGGCAGTAGCTGTAAGAATCCATGCTGTGTCTCCAGAGTTAATCTCTGCCGAGAGCAGCGTTGGAGAAAGAAGGGTGGTAAATATAACAAGACAGATATTAAATAATTTCATTTTTTCTCCTATTTTTTATATGGCATCACTGCCTGTTTCACCTGTTCTGATTCTAATAACTTCTTCTACATTGGTAATAAAAATCTTGCCATCACCAATTTTTTCAGTATTTGCAGATTTCGAGATCACATCAACAATGTCAGATACTTTTTCTGAATCAGCAATAATTTCTAGCTTAATTTTTGGGAGAGTGTCAATCGTATATTCTGCACCCCGATATAATTCAGTATGGCCTTTTTGCCGACCAAAACCTTTGACTTCAGTAATAGTGAGACCTTCCACTCCATAATCTAGAAGTGCTTCACGTACTTCCTCTAATTTAAAAGGCTTAATAATTGCGCAAATTAGTTTCATTTCTTTACCCCATATAAAAAGAATGTATATAAATACATGCAATTATCATGCCAACTTATAATGGCTATTTTGAACTATTTTGGGGAAATTTAAGTTGCGTCTTAAACTTTGTGCACCGGTTGGATGCAAGATAACCGCCAACTGGATGTCGGCGGTTATCAGGAAGAGTTAATTATTTAAACTCTGGATATGCTTCAACTCCAATTTCAGAAGCGTCAAGCCCCAAGGCCTGCTCTTCATCTGTTGCTCTGATAGGCATAAACATATTAATTACATAGACAGCTCCGTAACTTGCAATGAAACCAAATCCAGCAATAGATAGTACACCTATAAATTGCATTAAAAATGTTGCTTCAGTATTTGTGAATGGAACCACCATCACCCCAAAGATACCCACGATTCCATGAGCTGATATTGCGCCTACTGGATCATCAATTTTTAATTTTGAGTCAAAGTAAAGAATCGATGCATAGACCAATAACCCACCAAGAAAACCAATAATCACTGACTCTCCTCCACTTGGAGCGCTTGGTCCAGCAGTTATAGCTACCAATCCAGCAATAGCTCCATTAATCACCATTGTGACATCACTTTTTCCAGTGAGAGCTAAACTTAAAACTAGAGCACCAATAACACCGCCAGCGGCAGCCATATTTGTGTTCATGAAAACTTGGCTAACAGCAATTGCGCTTGCTTCATCGCTAATTACAAGCTCTGAACCACCATTAAAACCGAACCAACCTAGCCATAAGATAAGAACACCTAAAGCAGCTAAAGGAATATTAGATCCTGGCATAGGGTTGATAGACCCGTCTGAGCCATATTTTCCATTTCTAGCACCAAGCAAAGTTACAACTCCCAGCGCTGCAGCAGCACCAAGAAGGTGAACTGTGCCAGAGCCCGCATAATCAGAATAACCAAGGGTACTTAAAAAACCACCACCCCAATTCCAGTATCCTTGAACAGGGTATATGAACGCAGTCAGGATAACTGTAAAAATAAAGAAAGGTATTAACTTCATTCTTCCAGCTACAGCACCTGAAACAATTGACATAGCAGTTGCAACAAACACCACCTGAAAAAAGAAGTCAGCTTGCTGGGAGTAATCCATCGCATAAGCCATACCTATTTCTTCAAGAGGCATGTCAGTGCTAAGACCCCAGGATGTTCCGATGGCAGGTAAGATTCCATATAGAATAGCTTCACCAGCCTCATCTAATCCACCAGAGATAGCAAGGACAGGTTCAGCGGGGTACATGAGAACAAAACCACAAACAAGGTACATGACGCATGCTATAGAAAACAAACCTAGGTTTTTAGTGACGATTTCAGAAACATCTTTCTTTTGGACTAAGCCTGCTTCAAGCATGGTAAATCCAGCAGCCATCCACATGACCAATGCTCCTGACATAATTGCGTAGAAAGTATCTAATGCAAATTTCATTTCTTCCATATTAATCTCCTTAATTAAATGGCTTCGTTGCCTGTTTCACCAGTTCTAATTCTGATGACATCTTCAACGTTGGTTACAAATATTTTTCCATCACCAATTTTTCCAGTCCCAGCGGTGGATGTAATGGTGTCGGTAACAGTGCTAAGCTTCTCGTCCTCTACAAGAATTTCAAGCTTAATTTTTGGCAGAGTATCTACCGTATATTCAGCTCCACGATATAGTTCGGTATGTCCTTTTTGGCGACCATACCCCTTAACCTCAGATAGAGTTAAGCCTTCTATTCCAGCGTCAACAAGAGCTTCACGCACTTCTTGTAACTTGAATGGTTTAATAATAGCTACAACTAATTTCATGCTTTATAGGCTTGCAGAAATTGAGAAGAATATGCCATCTTCATCTGCACCATATCCCCCATCACTAAAATCATATGCAGTAATACCGCAATCAAATGAGCCACAAGTAAACCCATAGCTGATAGTTGTGTTATCTCCATAATCATCATATTCGCCATAGGCAACAGATACAGGACCGAATGCATATGAAAATTCTGTGTAATCTGGTGCTCCATCTTGACCAGAAGCTAGGGTTAATCCAAAGTCTCCAAAACTTAAGCCTAAGTAAATTTCTTCAAAATCAAGACCGGTTTCATTTTCAGGATAATCAAAAGCTATGTATCCAATATCAACGCCAACATCACCAAGTGAAAAGCCATAGCCTGCGTAATAGTCTAATTCACTACCAGCACCATCATTGAAATTGACATTTGAACCCCAGATACCAGCATAGAAACCAGACTCTGCTTCAAAATCAAAACCACCTTGAATAGCAGGACCGTCGCTTTGTGTCATGCCTCTCCAAACATAATCTGAAGCAAATGCTACATTTGCACTTACGGCTGCAAACGAGGGCATAGCAAGCATACCCACTAGTAATAATAATCTTTTCATAATTTCTCCTATAATTTTTATGAAGTTACATATTTGTTAATGCAATTATTGTGCCAATTAGATTTTTCAACTTCTAATGCAATCATTTTTTTAAATAGCTAGGTATAATTCTTGTTCAATTAGGAGAGATTAAATGGAACTAAAAGATAAAGTTATAGCAATCACAGGTGGCGCATCAGGTTTGGGTGAAGCATCAACTAGACACTTTGTATCTCAGGGTGCAAAAGTCATGATTCTGGATATCAATGACGATAATGCAAAAGCTATATGTGATGAACTTGGCAACGATAATGTTAAATACATTAATACGAATATTATGGAAGAGCAGCCTGTCATGGATGCAATGTCAAAAATCAAAGAAGCTTTTGGTAAATTGCACGTTGCAATTAACTGCGCTGGAACTGGATATGGCGCAAGAATTATTGGTAAAGACGCACCTCATCCTTTGGATCATTTTAAATTTATTATTGATTTAAATTTAGTTGGAACATTCAATGTTATGCGTTTGGCTGCTGAACTTATGGATAAAAATGAAGCTGGAGAAGATGGTGAAAAAGGCGTAATCATTAACACTGCCTCCATCGCAGGGTATGAAGGGCAAATTGGACAATCAGCCTATAGCGCATCAAAAGCTGGCGTGATTGGCTTAACTCTTACTGCCGCGAGAGATCTTGCAAGACACGGAATCAGAGTTAACACCATTGCACCGGGTATTTTTGACACGCCTTTAATGAAAATGGCTCCAGAAAAAGTAAGAGACCCTTTGCTTGAATCAACTCAATTTCCTCATAGATTTGGTATTCCATCTGAATTTGGTAATTTGGCAGCACACATAGTTGAAAACACTTATCTAAATGGTGAAACCATTAGGCTTGATTCTGCCATGAGAATGAAGCCAAGATAATGCAATACTCAGCATATTATGTTGAGGAGATTGAGGGTGAGTTTTCTGCCTCAATATCTGAACTTGAGCTTGAAAAGCCAGCTGATGGTTTTGTTCAAATAAAAGTATCTCATTCCTCATTAAATTATAAGGATGCATTATCTGCATCTGGCAATAAAGGAGTGACAAGGCATTATCCATTTGTTCCAGGGATTGACGCTGCAGGAGTTATTTCTGACGGCAACTCTTTGCAATTTACTGAGGGAGATGAAGTCATAGTGACTGGCTATGATATGGGTATGAATACTCCAGGTGGTTTCGGAGAGTACATTAATGTACCAGTTGAATGGGTCGTCAAAAAACCAGACAACTTAACAAACTTAGAAGCTATGTCCATAGGTACTGCAGGCTTAACTGCTGCAGCCAGCGTATTAAAAATATTCGAATCTTCAAATGAGTCAGACCTGCCTGTTTTGGTATCAGGGGCAACTGGAGGAGTTGGTTCAATAGGCGTGATGCTTATGTCGAAGCTAGGGAAAGAGGTTTCTGCATTGACTGGAAAATCTTCTTCTGTTGAGTTTCTGAAATCAATTGGCGCTGCTAATGTCATCATGCGTGATGATTATTTGGAGGCTCCTTCTAAAGCCATGGAAAGACCTTTGTTTTCCTGTGCCATCGATACAGTTGGCGGCAATGTGTTGAGTAAAATGCTTCCTCAAATTTCACCTCATGGTGTTGTTGCATGCTGTGGCAATGTTGCTGGTATCGAAGTCAATACAACAGTATTTCCATTTATCTTAAGGGGTATTTCACTTTGCGGCATTGATTCGGCTGAATCAGCAATAGATTTTAAAAGCAGTATTTGGCAAAAATTTGCTGACGAATGGAAGTTAGACCTATCGCCAATGATAAAGATTGTTACAAAAGAAAATTTACAACAAGAGATTGATCTTATTTTAAAGGGCGGTCAACAAGGTAGAGTAGTTTTAACACATGGAGAATAATTATGTCAGATAAATATGATGAATATTTTGATTCAAGAGAGGCTAACGAAGACAGCAAATCAGATTCAAGGGTTGCGCTAATACTTATAGCAGTTTTTGTTGTCGGTATGGTTTTCTGGGTTTCTGGTCAGTAATTACTCAGATAGAAATTTCTCAGCATCCAAAGCAGCCATACACCCAAAGCCAGCCGAAGTAATGGCCTGTCTATAAATTTGATCTGAAACATCACCTGCGGCATAAACTCCTGGTACGCTAGTTGCGGTAGCCATACCATCTGTTCCTGATTTAATCGTGATGTAATCATTCTTCATTTCGAGTTGACCTTTAAAGATTTCAGTATTGGGGTGATGGCCTATAGCAATAAATACTCCAGTTAATTCAAGTATTTTATTATCATCATCTGTAATAACTTCAATTGAGTGAACGCCTTTTTCATCCCCAAGCACTTCATGCAATTGAGAATTCCAATGCATCTCAATTTTTCCTTCGGTAACTGCCTCAGCAACTCTATCTCGAAGAATTTTTTCAGCTCTGAGCTCATCTCTTCGATGAATCAAGTGAACTTTTGAACAAATTCGAGAAAGGTATAATGCTTCTTCAGCAGCAGTATTCCCACCACCGATGACAGCCACTTCTTGATTGCGATAGAAGAACCCATCACAGGTTGCGCACGCAGAGACACCCCTACCTAAAAATTCTTTTTCTGATGGTAATCCTAAATATTTTGCACTCGCTCCAGTTGAAATAATCAGCGAATCACAAGACCAATTTTGACTGCCGATTAGCTTGAATGGCTGTTCATTTAATTGAGTTTCATCTATGTGGTCATTGACTATTTGGACATCAAATTGTTCAGCATGCTTTTTCATTCTTTCCATTAATTCTGGACCTTGTAAACCATCCGAATCCCCAGGCCAATTTTCTACATCAGTTGTGGTGGTGAGTTGGCCGCCTTGCTCAGCACCTGTAATTAGCAAAGGATTGAGTCCTGCTCTAGCCGCATAAATGCCTGCTGCATAACCAGCTGGGCCAGAACCTAAGATAATGAGTTTATGATGTTGATATTCCATGTGTGAATTATAAGATAGAGAATAAAGAAATTGTTATCTTTTATACTAAATAAGCTATATCTCAATATAATATCGATAACAGGAGTTAATCATCGTTAAAAAACCAGAGCAATCAAATTTATCAGCTGGCACCCTGAAAAATGTTTTTGCATTTTTTTGCCTTGGCTCAGTTTTATATATTTTTATATCACTTGTTTCATATTCTTCACTTGATCCAAGTCTCTCATCAATCAGTTCACTATCTGGCTCAATAGAAAACCTTGGTGGACCTTTTGGGGCTTATCTTTCTGATGCCTTATTTTCAGTTATTGGCATAGGTGCATATTTATTTTTGTTGGTTATGTCATTTGTTGCTGTGAAGCAGTTATTTTTTTATCAACCATCTGATAACACTCATAAAGTTATTAAAGTTACCTCAGCACTTGTCTTGCTTTCTTCATTTTCTGCATTGTGTGAATTTTATTATTCTGGTGATTATTTTCCTCAATCTTCATCTGGCGGCCTGGTGGGTGCATTGATCTTTACTAATCTTTCAAATATTTTTGGAATTGTTGGCTCTCTAATTTTTATAGTAATTTTCTTTTTAGTATCGATCTCTTTAACCTTTTCATTCTCCTGGTTATCCATTATTGATGCTCTTGGCAATGGAGCTAGATATCTAATTTTGGAGATTAGCGCTCAATTTACTCGGCTGCTTAAATTCTTACTTAATGCTTTGAAATCTATTGATTTATCAAAACTTAAATCTAAGGATGAGCCCTTAGTTGAACGTTCTGTTATTGAGCCTAAACCCAGGGAATTAAATCTACCTAAATCAACTCAAGCTGGAGTTCAAACACAAACTAAATCACAAGAGGTCTCTAAACCGTTACCAAAAACTGACACACCTAAAAGTGAATCAGTGGCTACATCAACGGTTTACAAGCCTAAAGAAAAAAATGTAAATTCAGAGATGCCCTCAACAGACCTTCTTGATAGAGTGCTGGATGATGGCTCATCCCTTACGAAAGAGCAGCTCGATGAAGTGGCAGATAGGCTTGAAATTAAGCTGCAAGAATTTGGAGTTGAGGCAAAAGTTGTTTCTGTTATTCCTGGGCCAGTTGTAACTAGATTTGAAATTCAACCTGCTCCAGGCACTAAGGCTAGCAAGATTACAAATATCGCTCAAGATATAGCAAGATCTCTTGCAGTCATGAGCGTTAGGGTGGTTGAGGTAATTCCAGGAAAATCAGTTGTTGGTATCGAAATACCTAATACCAACAGAAAGATGGTTCGACTGACAGAAATTCTTTCTTCTGAAACTTTCCATAACTCTAGTTCGCCTTTATCTATGGCACTGGGTCATGATATAGCTGGAAAACCAATAGTAGTTGATCTGGCAAAAATGCCTCATTTGCTTGTAGCAGGTACAACCGGGTCAGGAAAATCTGTTGGTTTAAATGCTATGTTGCTGAGTCTATTGTTCAAGTCTGATCCAGAAGCAGTACGTTTGATTATGATAGATCCAAAAATATTAGAACTCTCAGTATACGAAGGTATACCGCATCTCCTCACTCCTGTTATTACTGATATGACCGACGCATCCAATGGGCTTAGGTGGTGCGTTGCTGAAATGGATAGAAGATATAAATTAATGTCAGAAATGGGTGTTAGAGGTTTGACAGCTTTTAATCAAAAGGTAGCTGAGGCTAACGCGGCTGGCACACCTTTACTAGACCCTTTTAATGAAGAGGAGGAGATACCGCTAGAGGAATTACCCTCAATTGTTGTTGTTGTCGATGAATTTGCAGACATGATCATGATTGTTGGCAAGAAAGTAGAGCATTTAATCGCAAGGATTGCTCAAAAGGCAAGAGCAGCTGGCATCCACTTAATTTTAGCAACACAGAGACCCTCGGTGGATGTTATTACTGGACTTATCAAGGCTAACGTCCCATCCAGAATTGCTTTTCAGGTATCTTCAAAAATTGATTCAAGGACCATTCTCGATCAAGGGGGAGCCGAGCAGCTTCTTGGTGCTGGCGATATGTTGTATTTACCAGCTGGTCAAGGTGTGCCAGAGAGAGTTCATGGAGCATTTGTTGGTGATGATGAGGTTCACAGAGTTGTTGATAGTTGGAAGCAGAAATCTGAGCCAAATTACTTAGAAGAGATTACCTCTGAATTACAAGAGACAGGACCAATTCCAGGTTGGTCTGATGGAGATAACTCTGATTCCTCTGATGAAAATGATGAGCTTTATGATGAAGCGGTAAGTTTTGTCATAGAATCTCGAAGAGCTTCAATATCTGCAGTACAAAGAAAACTCAGGATTGGCTACAACAGGGCAGCTAGAATTATCGAGGCAATGGAGATGGCAGGTTTAGTATCTGAAATGGGCAGCAACGGTAGTCGAGAAGTCTTGGTTCCAAAGCAGCAATGATTACGAAATTTTTTTTAATACTTACTTTTAATTTTTCAGTATTTGCTGCTGCCTCTTCAAACCCATCAGACTTACTTAATAACGAGTTAAAAAAAAATTATTCATTTGTTGAGAGGTCACTCAACCAATCGGACCTGAAGATTGAAACTTCCACTGGAAAAATCTTTTTTGACAAGACAGGTGTTACGGTTAATGTGTTAACTCCGTTTGAAGAAAATTATCGAGTTGAGGATGGCAAGCTTGAAATTCATGATGTATTTTTAGATCAAAAACAAATCATTGATATTAATGATATCGATAACTTTTTTCTTAACATTCTAATTGATGGGATAGATGAAAGCGCTAAAGGATATTCAATAAACCAGATTGACGATTCAACTCTTCAGATTATTTCAACAAATCGCTCTGATTTAATTTCGTTCTCTTTTTTAGATAACAAATTAAATCTTATTCGATATAAAGACTCCATTGGAGTAGAGCATGGAATAGAACTTACGCCATTATGACAAAGTTTTTTTTAATAGCTTTTGGCGGAGCTTTAGGAGCTCCTCTAAGATACCTCCTCAATGATTTGATGAAACATTCTTCATTGATTATGTTTCCAACTGGGATAATGCTTGTTAATTTTATTGGATGTTTTTGTATTGGTATTGCTATGGCTCAAATCTCAGATTTCAAATCTAATCTTTATTTCTTTTTGATTATTGGATTTCTTGGCTCTTTTACAACCATGTCTGCCTTCTCCCAGCAAACAATTGAATTGCTATATAATGGTAAGGAATTAAATGCCTTGATCTATGTTGTAGCATCGATCGCTTCATGTCTGATAGGAACATTTTTAGCTTATTCTTTATTTAAAACTACTTAAACAAATGATTGATACAAATTTAATAAAAGATGATCCTCAGATGGTTGCAAAAAATTTACAGTCAAGGAACTATGATTTTAATATTGAATCATATGAACGTTTAGAAGCTCAGCGAAAAAAGCATCAAACTGAAACTGAAGATCTTCAAGCCAAACGCAATATTCTTTCAAAAGAATATGGATTGCTTAAAAAAGAGGGCAAGGATGATCCTGCTCTCAATTCCAAGATTGAGACCATTAAGACTGAGCTTGATAAATGCTCAAGTAAATTGAATGACATTCAATCAAGCCTTAAAGAATTTTTACTAGATATTCCTAATCTACCTGCTGACTCTGTTCCTAATGGTTCCAGCGAAGAAAACAATATCAAAATAAGAGATTATGGAGAACCACAGATTTTAAAAGGTAAAGATCATCTTGAGATTACTTCAATGATTGACACAGAATCAGCAAACCTCTTAGCAGGCTCACGTTTTGCAGTGCTAATCGGACAAATAGCTAAATTGCAGCGTGCCTTAATAGCCTTCATGCTTGATAAAGCTGAGGAGCATGGGTATACCGAACATTATTTACCAATGGTAGCTAATTCTGAGTCTTTGACTTCAACTGGCCAACTACCAAAATTTTCCGAGGATCTATTTCAGCTAACTGATGATTACTATTTAATTCCTACCGCTGAAGTCCCCTTAACTAATATGTATAGGGATCAAATTCTTGATATGAAAGCATTTCCACTCAAGCTCTCAGCTCATACCAGCTGCTTTCGATCAGAAGCAGGTAGTTACGGCAAGGATACTAAGGGGCTAATCCGCCAACATCAGTTTGAGAAAGTGGAGTTAGTTCAGATTTGTCATCCTGAAAAATCCTTTGAGGCTCTAGAGAATCTTACCTCCAATGCTGAAACGGTCCTAAAGGAGCTTAATCTTCCATATCAAGTAGTAGAATTATGTACTGGAGACTTAGGTTTTTCTGCTGCCAAAACATATGATCTAGAGGTTTGGATACCCAGCCAAGAAACATTCAGAGAGATTTCATCTTGCTCAAATTGCACTGACTTTCAAGCCAGAAGAGCTAAAATTAGATTTAAAGAGGGGGGAACCTCAAAATTGGTCCATACTCTTAATGGATCAGCACTTGCAGCAGGAAGAGCTTTGATAGCAGTTATTGAAAATAATTTTGATCAAAAAAGCACGATTGCTATCCCTGAAGCCCTTCATGACTATACAAAATTTACATCGATAAAAGTTTAAAAAAATTTTATTAAATGTTGCTTAATTGTTCCTTTTATTCAGAGTAAAACAAGTATAGAATTGCATAATCGTCTTTATTTTAATTTTTTAGAGGGAAATTATGAAATCATTGCGTAACTTTTTCATGGTTGCTGCCCTAATTGCTATTCCAGCATTTGGTCAGGAGCTTACTTCAGATATTACAGGTACCGTGACAAACGGAGCTGGGACACCAGTTAGCGGCGCCACTGTTAGCGTTACTTACACTCCAACAGATACCACTGTCACAAGAACAACCAGTGCAAATGGTCGTTATAATGCTGGTGGTCTTAAGCCTGGCGGCCCATACGAGGTTAGCGTCCAATCTAGCGCTTATAGCTCAGAAACTACAGCAGGCATAACTTTAATTGTTGGTGATACCAAAAGATTAAATTTTGTTTTGGAGTCTATCGATGAGGTTGTTGTGGTTGCGAGCGCAGGCACAGCACTAAATACAGGTTATGGATTTGGCACAGCCTTAACTGCAAAAGATATAGAACAAAATGCTTCGGTAAACAGAGATCTTAAAGATTTTATAAGATTAAATCCTATGGTTTCATTGGATGATGCTGAGGATAATTATGAGGCAATTTCAATTGCTGGTGCACATCCTAGAACCAATGATCTAAGAGTAGATGGAACTTCCTTCAATGACGATTTTGGTCTGAATGACAATGGCTATCCAGCTCAAAGAAGCCCTATATCACTTAATGCAATTGAGCAGCTCTCAGTGAAAGTTGCTCCAGCCTCTGTTGAATACTCAGGCTTTAGAGGTGGTGTTATTGAGGTCATCACTAAGTCTGGAACTAATGAATTTACTGGTGAATTATTTTCCTATGATAGAGGCGACTCATTCATGGGTGATGAATCTGCCGGAGATGAGTATTCCTTTGATTTAGATGATACTTCAGAAGGTTTTGCATTTGGCGGACCAATTATCAAAGACAAAGCTTTCTTCTATGTTACATATGAAGAAGCTTCAATCAACAAACCTATTACTCACGGTCCTATTGGCTCTGGTCTTCCAAACGAGCAAGGGATTACAGTTGCTGAGGTAGATCAAATTAGACAGATTACAAAGGATAAGTATGGTTTTGATCCTCTTGGATACACCTCAAGCAATCAATCTGAGCAAGAATTTATGACTGCTAGGCTTGATATCAATATCACGGATAATCATCGGTTAACACTGAATCACAAAGAGGTTGAAAGCTCGAAGTTAAATGGAGCTAATAGCTCATATGGAACTTTTAATTTTTCTTCAGCTGAATATCAAAAAGGTGAAAATACAGAAACTGATGGTTTTTTACTTGTTTCCAACTGGTCTGATGATTTGATCACAGAAATCAGCTATTCAACAAAAACACAAAAAACATCTCAAATGTCCCCAGTAGGGCAAAACCTACCATCATTTGAGATTGATAACTGTGGAGCGAGAGGAATCTCGTGTGAACTAGGTCCAGATATCTTTAGAAGTGCAAATGCTCTAGATACTGAAAATAGTTTCTTTAAGGCTAAGCTTACTTACTATGATGATAACCATAAATGGACAGCTGGTTATGAAACAAAAGAGTGGGATATATATAATGTATTTATTGTTGCTCAAAATGGATCATATTCATTTGATGGAATTTCTGGATATGAAAGTCAGACAGCAACATCATTTTTTCATAATAACTCAAGAGACCTAACAGAAGCTGGGGGTGCGGCTATCTTCAAATATGATCTAACATCGCTATATATTCAAGATGAAATAGAGCTTTCAGACAAATTGAATGTCTTAGTCGGCTTAAGATATGACGAGTTTGATTCTGATGATGCACCTTCTCTTAATCAAGGTTTTGTTGATGCTTATGGATTTGCAAACGGCGGTATTGCTGGAACTGATCTTTTGAATTATAGATTTAGTTTTGAGTATGAGATTGATGATGTCAGCTCATTGAAAGGTTTATATGGTACTTTCTCATCTAAATTGCCTACTGTTTGGATTTCAAATGCATATACTAATGATGGAGTTAGAATCGCTGCTTATAATGGAGCAAATGCACCAGGGTGTGATCCACTAACTAACGTTACTTCTACTCTGCCTGGCTGTGTAGGGACTGCAATCCAAAACGCTCCTCTTACAGATGCTGTGATTAATTTCATAGCCCCTAGTTTTGAGTGGCCTGAAACCAAAACTCTTAACTTGACATATGACAGACAAATAGGAGATTGGATGATGACAGCTACTTACTTGCATTCTCAGCAAGAAGAAGCCCTTTATAAGATTATCGATGGTTCTCCATTAAGCGGCGATCAGCCGTTGGTTCCTGCTTTAAAAGCGCCTGATGGCAGACCAATTTACAACCAAACTGGTGGAAGAGGTACCTATAAAGGAGGCCTTTACAATGAAGGTGGTGGAGAAAGACAGGTAATATCTGTTGCATTCTCAAGATTCTTCAATGATGGGGATGGCTCATTTTCTATTGGTTATACAAATCAAAATATCGATGAGTTAAGTGGTATGGCTTCGACTACAGCAAACTCAAGCTATGGAAAATATGCTGCCTCAGATTTCAATAATAGAACTGCTGGACGATCTATTTATGAAACAGAGCATAGACTGTTTGCAACTATGTCTTCCACACATTATTTCTTTGGAGCTGATAAGCCAACAACTTTCAATTTATTCTTTGAAAGAAAGTCTGGTTTACCAGGTACCTATACTTGGGATACATTTGAAAGATCAATATCACGTTATCAAACTCGCGCATTTGGTTATGAAAATAATCTTAATGATGACAGTGCACATCTTTTATATATCCCATCAGGTTTGACTGATCCAAATGTATGTTGGGGTTCATGCAATGGAGCTCCAGACCTAGTTGTAGCTAACGAGGTTCTTGATCTTTTACATAACCAACTTGGTTTAAAATCATATGCAGGTCAGATACTTCCAACAGGTGTATTTGAATACCCATGGCAAACAACTTTAGATCTAAAAATTACACAAATCCTTCCTGGGTTTAGAGCAGATGATGAGTTTGTTATTAGTTTAGGAATAGAGAATTTATTAAACTTAATTGATTCTGACAAAGGTGTGATTGAGTATGGTAGTTACACTGGAACAGTGGATGTTTTGGATATGCAAATGAGTGATGACTTCTCTAAATATATCTACCCTAATTCAAGAGGTGGCGCAGATTATGCATTTAGATTTAATCCAAACAATCCTAAGGAGATTAGAAAATCAGCTGTAAATAGCATATGGAGAGCTCAACTAGGCTTCACATATAAGTTTTCTTTCTAAGAGGATCTAATATTATTAAAAGGACGGTCTTTACCGTCCTTTTTTTTGATAAAATGAATTATGTCATTTAACACCATTCCTGCATTTTCAATGCTTGATATCGAGCAAAGAGATGCTGAGACAATTGCTGAGCTGAAATTAGCATTAACTACTCATGGTTTTTTTACTATTACCGATCATGGAATAGCTGATCAAGTTCTTCAATCAAGTTATAGATTAAGCAAGGATTTTTTTGCACTCCCTGATGCTGTAAAACAAACATATGCTCATCCCGAAAAAGCTGGGGCACGAGGTTATACTCCATACGGCAAAGAAACTGCTGTTGGTGAAACTACTCCCGATCTAAAAGAATTTTGGCATCATGGCCCGATGGTTGATGATTCCTATGATTCGAGAATATCTGAAAATATCTCAGTTTTAGAAATCTCAGATTTTAATGCTCAGTTCGATATATTATTTAATCAACTCAACATGCTTGGCCTAAAAGTACTTAGTGCAATAGCTGTAATTTTAGATAAGGAACCCTCTTTTTTTGATTCCTGGGCGACAAAAGGAAATTCTATATTACGCTTGATTCACTATCCGCCTGTTGTTGATTCTTCAAATATTTTGCGTGCACGTGCACACGAGGATATTAATTTAATCACTTTATTGGTGGGAGCTGAGGAGTCTGGATTAGAAGTTCAAAATCCTGAGGGTGATTGGATTCCTATAGCGGCAAAAAGCAAATCCATCGTATGTAATATTGGAGATATGATGCAATTAGTTACACGATCTCAACTTAAAAGTACCAGTCATAGGGTGGTAGATCATAATGCCAGCTCATCAGCATCTAGATATAGCATGCCTTTTTTTCTGCATCCTTCTCCAGAAATTGAGCTTTGTTCTATAGTTGATGATTCCCCTGAATCTATCAGCGCACATGATTTTTTAGAGGAAAGACTAAGAGCAATTAAGTTATACTAAGCTATGACGATTACCTCGCTATTTCAAATTATTATTGGCTTCGTTGGCTTAGTTTGTATTGCCATTCCATTTTCACAAAATAGATCATCAATAAATTATCGGCATATTTTTGCAGCCATAATACTGCAAATTATTTTAGCCTTTGCATTATTAAAAATTCCTTTCATAGTGCAGATTTTTGCTTATCTTTCTGAGGGCGTAACTGCTTTGCAAGCTGCCACACAAGAAGGAGCTGAGTTTGTTTTTGGTTATTTAAGCAATAGTTCAACATCGCCGTTTGAAAGCTCGGGCACTGGCAACTCTATGATTTTTGCTTTTCAAATATTGCCCTTAATCATAGTAATATCTAGTCTTTCTGCTTTACTTTGGTTTTGGAATATCTTGCCACTTATCATTCGAGCTATTTCAAAAATTTTTGAAAAACTTTTTAATATTGGTGGTCCCATTGGACTAGGCGCCACTGCCAATATCATTATGGGTCAAGTTGAAGCCCCTTTGTTGGTTAGACCTTATCTATCCAAGATGAGTGAAAAAGAATTATTAATTCTTATGACGGCTGGAATGTCTACTGTTTCTGGCTCCATCATGATTGCTTTGGTGTCAATGTTGGCTCCTCAATTTCCTGATATTAATTTAATTCAGCATCTAGTTTCAGCATCTATATTATCCATTCCTGCTGCCATCATGTATGCAAACATCATGATTCCCTCAGCAGAAGTTACTAATTTTGATGGCAATTCTGTTCCCAAGGTATATGACAGCTCAATGGATGCTATTACAAGAGGTACGAGAGATGGCCTGGATATTTGTTTAAATGTTGGAGCAATTCTTATTGCTTTTATTGCTTTGGTATCTTTATTAAATTCTTTACTTGGGATTTTAGGGGGCTGGATTGGAATTACTGACCTTTCTTTGCAACTTATCCTTGGTTACATTTTTTTTCCAATTGTATGGTTAATGGGAGTGCCTCTTTCAGAAACTTTAGCTTCTGCTGAGTTGCTTGGTCTTAAAACAGCTCTTAATGAATTTGTTGCTTATGGAGCTCTTGCAAACATAGAGCCTGATGCCTTATCAGATAGATCAAAGTTAATTACTTTATATGCGTTGTGTGGTTTTGCTAATTTCTCTTCTGTTGGAATTTTGGTTTCAGGAATTAGCGCAATGGCACCAGAAAGAAAGAATGACTTGATCAAAGTTTCAATCAAAGCGTTGATTGGAGCCACCCTTGCTTCTTGCATGACTGGCCTTGTTATAGGTATTTTTTAATTCAGAAAAACAATTGAAGCATTTAAAAATGCTGCAAATGATAGCCATAAGATATAAGGAAGATAAAGAAAATATAGCGTCATTGATTCGGTCTTAATTATCATTAATATTCTCTGATTTAAATAAATCAACAAACCAATGTCCAAAAGTGCAATAAATGGGGCATGAAAATAAAAGAATATCCATGACCATGCTGCATTTAAAACTAGTTGCATAATAAATATAGGCGCTATTTTATGTGCTAGCTTATATGCAATAAAAGCCATTAATGCATATAGTATTGGCCAGACAATTCCAAAAACAAAACTAGGAGGATTAAGCGGACTCTTGCTTAGACTGCTATACCAGTCATCTGAGTTAATATATATATTTGCTAGAGATCCTATTACCGAGGTCACAATAACCAAAAACGGCAAAAGGTATTTCATTTCTTTATGCTTTTTCTACTAAAATTGAGCAAATAGAATATCCTGCGCCAAATGAGCAGATGATTCCTTTTTGTCCCGCTTTTAAGTAATTGTATTTATGGAATGAAATCAGGGATCCCGCTGAGCCAGTATTTGCATATTCATCAAGAACGTTTGGAGCTCTCTCTGGTGGAAAGTCATCACCTAGAAGTTTTTTTACAACATAGGTGTTCATATTTATATTTGCCTGATGGAGCCAATATTGTTCAACCTCATCAGGCAATAGATTATTTTCTTCAAGATGCTCACTAATTAAAGTTGTAACCATTGGCATTACTTCTTTAAACACGCTTCGACCATTTTGAACAAACAGCAGCTCCTCATCTGTATAATTTTTGTCTTCAATGAAATTCATAAAACCAAAATTATTTCTTATGTTGTTGGAAAAATGAGTTTTCAATTTTGCATTTAATATCTTGAATCTATTTGGTGACTGAGAATCTTTTTCGATAACTGCAGCTGTGCAAACGTCACCAAAGATAAAATGACTATCTCTGTTTTTAAGATTATTGTGTGCGGTAGTGATTTCAGGGTTTATCACCAATATTTTTGATGCTTTGCCCGATGCTATATCAGAATAGGCATTACTGATACCAAAAGTTGTGGAAGAACAACCAACCATCATGTCATAAGCATAACCCTCAATGCCCAATTCATTTTGAACCTCAATGGCAATTGCCGGATAAGCCCTTTGAAGGTTCGCAGTAGAAACTATCACTGCATCTATATCGGAGGGGGATAATTTTGCATTTTCAAGCGCCTGTTTTGCTGCAATTACGCTAATTTCAGCGCAAATTGATAAAGAGTCATCATCTCTTGCCCCAATCATTGGTTTCATGCGTTTTGGATCAAGTAAGGATTCTTTTTCTATTACGTATCTATTTTGTATTCCTGAGGCTTTAACTATAAATTCTGATGAAGAGGGTTCTAATGCCTTTAAAGAGCCAGATTCAATTTCCTTTGAATTCTCAGCATTGTAAAGTTCAACATAAGTATTAAAAGATTTAACAAGTTCTTCATTTGAGACTTTGTGTGGTGGTGTCCAAATACCTGTTCCAGAAATATATATATCTTGCATGTCTTTACCCCAATACATGTTATTTTATAGTTATATGGAAAAAATAGCATTAGATACAAATCCTAACTCAAACTTGCATTTTGAGCTTTATCAATCAAGAGGGGATTCAATCTTTGGATTGGTTCAAATATCTCATGGCATGGCTGAGCACAAAGGTAGATACCAAGAGTTTATAAATTTTTTGAATCTGCATGGTTTTCATGTAGTCATTCACGATCATCGTGGGCATGGCGAAAGAATATTTGAAAATAAAATTGGTTTTTTTGATCAAGAGGATGGATGGAATTTAGTTGTTAATGATTTACTTGATATACATGCAGATACAAATAAGAGATTCCCCAATATACCAAAAATTCTTTTAGGACATAGCATGGGTTCATGGATAGGTTTGTCAGCACTGCAACAAAAAAACCTTTTTGATGCTGCAATGCTTTCTGGGTCAAGTTACCCCAATCCTTCTGAGACTTTTATGCAGAAACTATTGCTTAAAATAGAAATGTTTAGACTTGGAAAGAATGGTTATAGCCGTTTGTTGCATAGAATAATTTTTGGTGGCTTTAATGGAAGATTCCAAAATACCAACACTCCAAATGACTGGCTATCTCAAGATGCAGAAAGGGTAGAGGATTATACAAACGATCCTTTGTGTGGTTTTGTTGTCACTAATCAACTATGGTCTGATCTTATTGAGGGCATTAAGTTAGTTTTTGATCAAAAAAATTTATCATTGATTAAAAAAAATATTCCTATTCTAGTTTTTTCTGGCTCTGATGATCCTGTGGGCGCGATGGGAAAAGGGACTAGCAAATTACATAAATGTTTGATGGAAAATGAATGTAAATCAGAACTCTACCTCGTTGACGGAGCGAGACATGAAACACTTAATGAAACCAACAGAATCACAACCTATAATCATGTTTTAAAATTTTTAATTAATCATTTAAAAGGAGCTTGAATTGGATTTAGAAAACAAAGTATCTATAGTCACAGGAGCCGGCCAAGGCATTGGAGAGGGTATTGCCAAAGTTTTAGCTTCGCATGGATCAAAAATCATGATTGTAGATTTAAATAAACAATCAGCTGAGAGGGTAACCAAGGAAATAAATACACTATTTCCAAATTCTGCAGCAAGTTTTGAAGCAGATCTAACTGATACCAATGCTATCCAATCAATGATTGAAGCAACCTTATCTACATTTAATAAACTAGATTGTATTTGTAATAATGCAGCCTCATCAAAAGGCTTAGGGCCAGTTGAAAATTATTCACTTGAGGATGTGCAAGCGACACTTGATTTAACTTTCACATCATTATGGAAATGCCTGCAAGCTGAGATCATATTCTTAAAAGAACAATCACTTCCTGCGTCCATAGTTAATATTTCTTCTAATTCAGCTATCAGGGGTTATGCTTTTAATTCCATATATGCAGCAAGCAAAGCAGCTGTAAATAACCTTACTCAATCTGTTGCCAAGGAAGTTGCTAGAAATGGAATTAGAGTAAATGCTGTTTCACCAGGAACGATTAACACTCCTGGCGTAATAAAATATTTTGAGGCTGAGCCAAAAGCAAAAGAAATGCTTGAAAAATCTTCTCTGTTACGAAGAATTGGTGAGCCAGAAGAAATTGGTGAACTCGTATCATTCCTTTTATCAGACAGGGCCTCCTTTATAACAGGGCAGGTCATTTCTGTAGATGGCGGCTCATCCATCAATTAAATCATAATGATTAACAAATTGTTTGAATACCCAGCACTTGAACGTGTTGAAAAAAATGATGTTCGTTATTATCGAGATTCTAAAGAAAATCTTGTGCCATCTGTCACAACAATACTTTCAGCAACCGGAGATCACTCTGGGATAGATGCATGGAAGAGAAGGGTAGGCCCCAAAACAGCCAGAGAGGTTGTTGATGAGGCAACGACAATAGGAACAGCCGTTCATTTGGCTATTGAAAACTATCTAAATGGTCTTGATTGGGAGCAATTTACTGAGGATAGACTGGGCTTGATGGCGCATCAGATTGCGAAGAGATTTATTGATGACTGTTTAGGAGATATTGAGGAAGTGTGGGGTCTTGAATCGGGCTTAGTTGTTGATGGTTTGTATGCTGGAACAGCAGATTGTATCGGGATTTTCAAAGGCAAGCCTACAATCATTGATTTTAAAACAGCAAAAAAAATAAAAAGGAAAGATTGGATAGAAGATTATTTTCTACAAGGTGCTGCTTATGCTAACGCGCATAATGTTATGTATGAAACTAAGATTGAATCTATTGCAATTTTAATGGTAGATCGCGATCTTTTATTCAAAGAGTTTCTTGTACAAAATAAAGAATTTGCAAGCTATACAGACAAGTGGAAACAACGGATTATAGGTTATTATAAAAAGCATGAAATTTTAGGGAGAGAATAAATGAATGGTTTAAAAGATAGGATAGTCATGATCACAGGTGCTAGCTCTGGTTTTGGTAAAGAGGCTGCAAAAATGTGCGTTGCATTAGGTGCAAAAGTAGTTTTAGGGGCTCGTAGAGAGGATAAATTAAAAGAGTTATGCGACGAACTTGGTGCTGACTCTGCTATCTATAAAGCTACAGATGTTACTTCAAAAGAACAGATGCATGCACTGGCACAACATGGTATTGAAACCTTCGGGAGAATTGATTCTTTGGTGAATAATGCTGGAGTAATGCCTCTGTCTTTGCTTGAAAAAGGCAGAACAGATGAATGGGACCATATGATAGATGTAAACATTAAAGGTGTTTTATACGGAATTGATTCAGTCTATTCGCATATGCTTGCTAGAGAGTCAGGCCAAATAATTAATATTTCCTCTGTGGCAGGCAAAAGAGTAATGCCAGGAAGCGCAGTTTACTCGGGAACAAAATATGCTGTTAGAGCTATCTCTGAAGGTTTGAGATTAGAATCTTCAGGAAAAATTCAAGTAACTTGTATCTATCCTGGGGCTTTTAAAACAGAGTTGGCATTTTCTATTAAAGATGAATCAATGCTTGAAGCATTAATGAATAGAGGGATTGGTAATATTGCTCAACCAGCCGAAAGAGTAGCTGAATCTATAATATATGCTCTGCAACTTGACCCTGGAGTCTCTGTCAATGAGATAGTAATAAGACCAACTGCACAAGAAGCTTAACAACTTTAATGTTGAGACTTTTTCTTCTTATAACAAGCATCAATGCTCCAGTATTATTGGGAGCTATTCAATGCATTGAAGCAGATTTGATTCTTCATGAAGGCAATATTTATACTGGAAATGCCGAAGATTCATTTTTTGGTTCCATCGCATCAAAAGACTCCAACATTACTTATGTTGGAAGCTCTTTATCAGATAATGATTTAGCTTGTTCTGGAGCAAAAGTTATAAATTTAAACGGTAGTTATGTGTTTCCAGGATTCGTAGATGCTCATGCTCATCTTAAGGGAATTGGCTATAGAGAACTAACCCTCAATTTACAAGGAATCTCCTCATTAAGTGAAACCTTGAAAGTTGTAGAAAACTATTTATCAAAAAAGAATCCTGGAGAGTGGGTTATAGGTCGAGGTTGGATTGATAAAGTTTGGCCGGAAAAAAGATTCCCAACCAAGCAGGATCTAGATGTTTTTTCTCCAGATAACCCAATTGTTTTAGAAAGAGCCGATGGACATGCTGTTGTAGTAAACAGTTTAGTCTTAAAGTTAGCAAAAATAGATTCAAAGACTCAAGATCCACAAGGAGGCTTTATAGAAAAAGATCAAAATGGAGAGCCAACTGGTTTATTGGTTGATATGGCTATGAACTTAATCTCAGATCTTATACCTAAATTAACCAGAGCTAATGATAAAGAGGCATTCCTGCAAGGCATTCAAAGGAATGTAAGCCTGGGTTGGACTCAAATACATGTACCTGGAGGTACCTTTGAGGATATTTCGATTTTGCAGGAAATTAAATCTGAGAATGATTTACTGCAAAGAGTTTATTTTATGGTGAGCGATGGAGAACCCGCGGATCGTTTGATTGAAAATGGTCCAATGATTGACCCTGACCATTTTTTAACTGTTCGAGCTATAAAAATGTATGCTGACGGGGCTCTAGGTTCACGCGGCGCAGCACTATTGGAAAAGTATAGTGATTATGATGGTAAAGGCGTTTTTATTTTTCTTGCAGAAGACACAAAACCTAGGTTATCTAAAGCCTTAAGCAAAGGTATACAGATTGGAACACATGCTATTGGAGATCATGGTAATAGAGTAGTTCTCGATTGGTATGAAGAAGCTTTTGATCAAGCTAAAAAAAGTAAGCAGTTTATAGATTCCCCTAGATGGAGAATCGAGCATTCACAAAATATTACGCCCATCGATCAAAAGCGTTTTGTTGAATTAGAAATTATTCCTTCGATGCAGCCATCGCATGCTATTGGTGATTTGCATTTTGCAGTCGAAAGGTTGGGGCTAGATAGAATTGATAATGCATATGCATGGAGAAATCTTATTGATCAGGGTTTAATTATTGCAGGTGGAACAGATGCACCAGTTGAGATTGGTGATCCAAGAATAGAGTTTTATGCTGCTGTCACTAGAAAAGATGTTGATGGATATCATGCTGATGGATGGAATCTTGATCAGAGACTCACTCGGTTTGAGGCTTTAAAGATGTTTACAATATGGCCTGCAATTGCCTCTTTTCAAGAGAATGTTAAGGGAACGATAGAGGTTGGTAAACTGGCCGATTTTTCTATTTTTGATCAAGATTTGATGACTATTCCTGAAGCCAAGATTCTAGAATCAAAAAATGTATTAACGGTTGTTGGTGGTAAGGTGGTTTTTCAGGAATGAGACTATCTTTTATTTAAAATTAAATCTGCACATTTAGCCCCAATAACATTACAGGTTGCATTTGTATTGCCAGAAATGATGCTTGGGAATATAGATGCATCCGCTACCCTCAGCCCTGATATGCCTTTTACTTTCAATTGATCATCAACCACACATTCTTTGGTTTCTCCCATCTTACAAGTACCTATTGGATGATACACTGACAAAGATTCATTTCTAATAAATGCCTCAATATCAGCTTTATTAATGCACTTGATTCCTGGTTGTAGTTCCTTGGCTTCCAATTCTTTCATGGGAGCAGTTTGAAATATTTCTCGAGTCTTCTCAACACCTTCTATCATCCATTGCATGTCTTCATGATCCTCGAGGTAATTTGCAAAGATTTTTGGTGCATCAGAAGGATTGGAGGATGCAAGCTCAAGATGACCGCGACTTTTGGGTCTCAAATTGCAGACAGAAGCCGTGATCCCTGATGAGGGTTTCATAGCACCATTTTTGTTATATTTTCCAGCTCCAGGAGCAAAATGAATTTGTGCATTAGGAGTTTTTACCTTGTCATTTGTTTTAAAAAATACCCCAATATCTGAGGCAGGATAAGTCATTAACCCTTTATGTTGTGCAAAGAATTCAAATAAATTTTTGATCATTCCAAGTGGCTTCATAAGTTCGCTAAAGGTTTTTAATTTATCAATTTTGTAACTGATATTAACCGTAAGATGATCTTGTAAATTTTGCCCAACACCAGGCAAATCTTGAACTACTGATATATTGTGATTGAGAAGGCTCTCCTTGGGTCCTATACCGGATAGCATAAGTATTTGGGGAGAGTTTATGCTTCCTCCGCACAGAACTATTTCAGAGGTGCATCCAATGATATTGATTCCATTTTTATTTTTAATTTTCACACCAATGGCTTTTTTATTTGATGTAATAATCTTCTCAACTAAAGTATTAGTTAATAAATCTAGATTGGGTCGATCTAATACTGGTTTTAAAAAAGCATCAGATGCACTGAATCTCTGCCCATTTTTGATATTAACTTGATACCGACCATAACCTTCTTGATCCTCTCCATTGAAATCATTATTTTTTGTGAGCCCATATTTTTTACAAGCATTTAAAAAAGACCTAGACGCCTCAAGAATAGGTTCATAGGTTTCAACCCAGAGAGAGCCAAAATTTCCATGATACTGATCTTCGTGATTTTGGTTATTTTCTAGTGCCACAAAATATTTCATTAAATCTCTATAACCCCATCCTTTGTTTCCAGCTTTTTCCCATTCCTGATAGTCCTCAGCCTGTCCTCTGATGTAAAGCATTCCATTGATTGAGCTACTTCCCCCAAGAGTTTTGCCTCGTGGCCAATTAATAGTTCTATTATTTAAATTTTTCTCCGGCTCAGTTTCATAGCCCCAACCATATTTTTTATTTTTAAATAAAGAGCTTGCAGCTAAAGGCATCTTTATTGATGAATAATTATCCATTGGACCAGCTTCTATTAGGAGAACTGAGTTGTCAGGATTTTCTGAAAGCTTATTTGCCAAAACACAGCCTGCACTTCCGGCGCCAATAATGATATATTTGTGGCTAAATTTCATTAATCTAATATCTCTCAGGGATGAAAATGCGTCAAGTAATTGCAATTGGTGGAGGAGGTTTTGGTAGGACCCAAGAATCAAATCTAATCGAACAGTTTATTTTAGATCAAACAGCAAAAAAGAATCCAAAGATTTGTTTTATTCCAACGGCTACTGGAGATTTAGATCCGTATATTGTCAATTATTATTCTGTATTTTCAAAACTTGAATGTGAACCCACTCACATTAGTTTTTTTAAAAGGACAATTGAACTTGAAGAACATATTTTAAAACAAGATGCAATTTTTGTTGGGGGAGGCAATACAAAAAGCATGTTAGCTGTTTGGAGAGATTGGGGTTTAGATTTAATTTTAAAAAAAGCATATCAACAAGGTGTTGTGATGAGCGGTGTCAGTGCTGGAGCTATTTGTTGGTTTGAAGCTGGATTAACTGATTCTTGGGCCAGTGAACTCAAGATGATGCAATGCATGAACTTTATTCCAGGTAGTTGCGCACCCCATTATGACGAGGAGCCAGAAAGGCGCCCAGCAACTCAAAAATTTCTTGAAGATGGGTCTATTAATTTTATGTATGGAATTGAAGGAGGAGCAGCTCTTCACTTTATTGATGAAGAGCCAAGCTCGACCATCAGATTTGCACAAAATAAAAATGCTTATAAAGTTATGCTTGAATCTAATAAAATTCTTGAGAATGCATACGAAGTAATGGAATTAAAAGTATGAATCTTTGGTTCTTGATAAATCCATTTGTTGCATTTCTTGCAAGATCTCCTATGCATTTCCTTATTAGCCATCAGGTGCTTGTTATTCAATTCAAGGGTAGAAAATCTGGAAAAAAATATTTGGTGCCTGTTAGCTACCATGAGCATGGAACCTCTTATACATGCGTGACATTGAGATCAAATATTTGGTGGAGAAACTTGAAAGAAATAACTCACACTCAGATCTGGCTCAAGGGTAAATTGCAAGATTGTCAAATTGATTTAGAGTTTAATAACAACCGGATTGTTGAAAATACTCTGAGAGACCTTGTAACTAATAATAAAGTTGATGCTTATTTTGCAAAGATAAAACTCAATAAAGATGGCACCCCTCAGGCAGATGATTTAAATCAAGCAGCAAAAATTCATACAGTTTTAAAATTTACGCTTACTTAAATTATTCTTTTAATTTAATCTGTTTCTCAGTTCTTATTTCCATTTGAGTCTTGCCTTCATACTCAGAAATATAACCTTTAACGCAAACATTTTTTCTTTTAAGAAATTTCTCTGGCTTATACGAGAAATACTCTGAAAATCTCCCAAACCAGATCAAGCCTGTCATTTGTTGATTTGGATAGTCTCTTCCAAAATTTAAAAATATTGGCCCCCCAGAAGCTCTTTTTAAATATTTTGTTGAAACGATTTTTCCACAAACAATTTTTGTTTCGCCAACATATTTATAGGCCTCATTTACCTTTATTGCCTGCTCTGATTGGGCAGACAAATAAAGAGGATTTAAAAGCAATAAACCTAAATATACAAAAATTTTAATTTTATTCATGAAGATTCTCCTTTTTAAATAATAGTATATATTCCTTTTTTCTTCTGAATACGTTAATTTATTAAGTACTTTACTAAATTATAGGTGATTATATGTTCACAAGAATGGATCAGAGCACACAAGAAGAGTGGCAACATATTAGCGAAGAGCATATGCCACATATTTTTGATATGCCAAAAAGAATACTCTCAATGCTTAAACAAGCCGAGTCATTAACTCTTGGCTTTGGCACTGATCAACTTCATCACGCCCTTCAGACTGCAACAATGGCAAGAAGAGCAGGCGCAGATGATGAGATGATACTGATAAGCTTGATTCATGATATCGGCAAGGTAATAAACGTACCCAATCATGGTCAAATCGCAGCAGAAATGATAAAACCCTACGTTAGCGAGGATGCATATCATATTATTCGCACTCATCAAGACTTTCAGGGAGAGCATTACTATCACTACATGGGTAAGCCGCAAGACTTACGCAAGCAATATGAGAAGGAGTCATGGTATGCAAAAGCAACTGAATTTACTGACGAGTGGGATCAAGCTGCATTTGATCCTGATTATGAGACCGATAGTTTGGAATCATTCGAGCCACTGATCAATCAATTCTTTGCTGCTCCTCATACGATTTAGACAGATACAAAAACCATTAAATACTTCAACTTTTTTTTAATAGCCTTGCTTGTCAGCTGTTCAGCCACTCAGTTTAAAGCAAGTATTGAATCAAGATCTGATCCAAGTCTGTGCTATAGCATGATCTACAAAAAACAATCCTTTTCTGACAGTTATTTTAAGCTAATGATTGAAGAGGCTGTAAAAAGAGATTTAAATTGCAAATTTATTGCAAAAGAAATTTTAAATTTTAAAAAATCTATATCAGATTCATCCATGCCAAATTTAATTTCAGCTGATGCAACAACTAGCCCACCCAGTGAAATAGTGCACCCAGGAACAGGCCAAACTCCCAAATAATGTAACTTTTATTTATACATTTTATTTACTTTGCAGTAAAACTATTATTGATGTAACTTATATTTAACCGCAGGATCATCTGCATCATTAATCGAATTTAAATTGAGGGGAATTTAAATGAACAAGTATAAATCTAAATGGTTTGTAGCATTTTTATGCGCAAGCTTTTTTTCTCTAGAGTCATTTGGACAAGATATAGAAGAGGTCATGGTGACTGGTTCTTATATTAAAGGAAGTCCAACTGATGGAGCTTCACCGGTTGAGATTGTTGATAGAGAAACGATTGAAGATATTGGCGCAACTTCTATTGCTGATATAACAAGAAATTTGTCTGTTAACTCGGGTTCAGAAAATAATTCTGATTCATTTACTCAAGGAGCAACTCAAGGAACATCCAATGTAAACCTAAGAGGTTTAGGCCTTTCTTCAACTTTGATTTTAGTTGATGGTCGAAGACATACATTAACTGGTGCCACGGCCAATGATGGGAGTGCATTTGTTAATACCAATGCAATACCTGTTGTTGCACTTGAAAGAGTAGAAGTCTTAAAAGAGGGCGCTGCTTCAATCTATGGTTCCGATGCTGTTGCAGGAGTTGTAAATTATATTTTTAGAAGAGACTTTACTGGAGTGGAGTTAGAGGTATCCAGCCAAGAGGCAGATATAAGCGGTCAAACTGACGACAGAGTAAGTGTGATCTGGGGTGCAGAAAATGGTAACACCAATTTTGTTTTAGCTGCGAGTGTTCTTGATAGATCACCAATGTCTGGAGCAGATTTCGATCCTAGCTTAGCTCAACTTGGAATTAGTGGGCTTGGAACAAGTTTTTTATTGTTTGGGCCTGATACAGTTGAATCTGGACCATATGCAGGCACATATACACCTTTTCAAAATGTTCCAGATCCTAATTGTGTAGCAAATAAAGGAATTCTCATTCCTCAAGCTAGCGGTTCAAGGTGTGGCTTTGTTTATGGCCCTAGGTTTAATGTTGTTAATGATGAAGATCATGAAAGTATGTATGGATCTTTTAAAACATTACTTGCAAATGGTAATGCTTTGGAGATTGACTATATGAGTACTGCGATTGATGTGAATGATAATCCTCAATCTCCTTCTTATCCTGCTTTATCATATTTAAGCCCAGCAAACGCAATCATGCCTGGAACAGGTGGAAGTCCATTTGCTGTTCCTGTTCTTTGGTTGGGAAGAGCACTTGGTTCTGCATTTCCTTCTCCAAACGCACCTAGGGAAATAGAAACAGATAGATTCTCAATTGGATTATCAGGTGATTTTGATAATGGTTTTGATTGGGACGCTCACTACACCGTGAGTAGCGAAGATTTTTATGGCCAACAACCAGATACAAGCACATCAAGGTTTAGCGCTGCCATTAAAGGCAATGGTGGAAATTCTGGTAATCAAACTTGGGATTTATTTACCCCAACCAATAATTCAGCTGATTTAATTCAGTGGATTTCTACATCTCAACAAACATGGACTGAAACTGAATTAGCTGTCTTAGATTTTGTTGTCACTGGAGAATGGGGCGGGATGGATATTGCTTCTGGTTTTCAATACAGAGACGAGACATTTAATGTTGCTCGAGGAGCATCATCAATTGCTCAATTTGATGCAGCTGGAAATATAACAGTCCCGGCTGATTTATTGTTCTTAGGTGGCGGTCTTGAAAGTAATGCAAGTAGAGACGCCATGGCTGTCTTCATTGAAGGATCAATGAATCCATCAGATAAATTAGAGATAAATGGCGCCCTAAGATATGAGGATTTAGAGACAGATAGCTCTATTAATCCAAAAATATCATTTAGATATCAAGCTACTGATAATCTTGCATTAAGAGCCTCATTTAGCACCTCTTTTCGAGAGGCTTCGTTGGCTCAATTGACCTCAACCACTATTGGGTTGCAAGGCATCCAAGATTACAATACCGACGGTTCACCTAAAGGCGGGACAACATTCATAAGAATTGCTCAGGCAAATAATCCTAATTTAGACCCTGAAGAATCAGATAATATGAATATCGGTGCTATATGGAAACCAACAGATAAATTATCTATGAAATTAGATTACTGGGCCATCGAATACAGTGATGTTATTACTATCGAAAGCGCACAAGGAAAAGTAGCCGCTAATCCAAATGATCCTGATGTAAAAAGAACAACTGGAGGAACTTTAACAGGTGTTACGACTAAGTACTTTAATGCTGCTTATGTAAACACGAGCGGATTAGACTTTGAATCAACTTATGATTTTGATACACCTTGGGGGCAAGCTCAAGTTGGTGTAAACATGATGCACATGTTTGAGTATGAGATACCTTTAAATGGATCAGCTGTTGATGTTGTGGGTAAATTCAATCATGATAATTTTGCTAGATCGTTACCTGAGACAAAAGCTGTATTTCATGCTGCCTTAGAAAGCGGGAATAATTCATTGGCTTTGTTTGGAAGGTATACTACTGACTATTCGACAACTAGACCTTTGGATGCTATCGCAACATCTAGGGGCTTTAGTCAAAAAATCGATTCATTCTTTACTGTAGATTTGATGGATTCATACACGATACAGATGAGTGATAGCGAGCTTAAATTGTCTGTAGGAGTGACAAATCTTTTTGATGAAGAGGTCCCATTAGTCTATGACGCTGCTAACTGGAGTTATGATCCTAAGCATCATGATCCACGCGGTCGCATGGTTTATGTTGGATTTAAATTAAGTAGATAAATACATTTATAAAAGCGCAATATCAGA
>CAYVYQ010000002.1:0-45640 GCA_964455855.1 uncultured Gammaproteobacteria bacterium | reverse complement strand
GAGTAAAGGTTTTTTATTGGTTGGCCATTTTGAATATTCTTAATATTTTGAAAAAATAACTCAAATGCTCGCTCTAAAGATAACAGAGAGTGGGCTGAATCATGGGCTGAAATAAAACAATTCTTAGCCGTCCAAAGTGAAGAGTTAGCATCAAGAGGTTCAACCTTAGTGGTATCTAATGCTGCAGCAGCAATTTTTCCATCATTCAATGCGTGGGTAAGATCATCCTCATTAATTGCAGTGCCCCGACCCACATTAATTATCATGGCAGAGCTATTAAGTTTTTCTAGGATATCTGCATTGATAATATCTCTTGTTTGAGAGCTATCTGGCAATGAAAGTACTAAGTAATCAGTTAGAGGAAGCAATTCTTCAAACCGATCCAGTCCCAACACTTCATCAGCATGCTCATCATCTTGAGGATTGCGTCTTATCCCAGTTACCCTCATTCCAAAAGCTTTGCCTATCTTTGCCACTTGGCTGCCAATGCCCCCATAACCAAGAATGACTAGAGTTTTATTAGTAAGCTCGCCATCTCCTGCTATTGGAGCCCAGTTTTTAGATTGCTGATATTCAATGTGATGATCGATTCTCTTGTTCCATCTTAGGATTTGTGAGAAAACATAATGGGCAATTGGAATTGCATAAACACTGCTTGCATTAGCAATGTGAACATTTTCTATTTTCAAAACATCTTGGAGTATTGGTGCATCCATTCCAGCAAAGCCACTTTGAAGAAATTTCATTCGTTTGGCTAAACTTAATAAAGCATCATGAATTTTTGGATTATCTCTAGCCGCAAATAAAAACTGATAACACATAAATAAAGCATCTGATTCTGGGATCGTCTCCCAGTCTGGATCATTAGAGTCTAGAGGGTGAAGTGCAATAATTTCCATTGAAGGATCAAAGGAAAGTAACTTAGATCTATATAACTTGTCATTGTCTTTGGAAATAACAATTCTCATGATTCATCCTTTAAAAGGTATTTCATTATTTTTCCAGCAGCATTTGTGGGTAATTCTCTCACAAACTCCACCTCTCTTGGAACCTTATAGTTAGCCATATTATCTTTGGACCATTGGAGCAGAGAATCAGCATCTAAATCTTGATCGGGTTTCAGGATAATAAAAGCTTTGGCAACCTCACCCATCCTTTCATCCTCAATACCAACTACAGCTGCTTGAGAGATTGCGGGATGATCGCAAAGAATATTTTCTATCTCCGCAGGATATGCATTAAATCCACCCACAATAAACATGTCCTTGCTTCTATCGGTTATTTTTATATAGCCATTAGCATCGAGCATTCCAATATCGCCAGTGTGTAACCAACCATCTCTGTCTATCGCCTCTTGAGTGGCCTCTGGATTATTAAAATAACCTTGAGTAATGTTATAACCTCTTACCAATATCTCTCCAGGCTCATCTATCCCAACCTCTTCCCCATCCTGATTCACACATTTAACTTCTACATCTGCAATAGCACAACCCGAGGTTGTAGCAATGGTCTCATAGTCATCATTGGGTGTGCACATGGTTACAACGCCCGTGCTTTCTGTAAGCCCATATGCCGTAATTACAGTCTCAAAGCCTAATTTTTCTTTCATATCTTTGATTAGCTGAACTGGAATAGATGCTGCTCCAGTTACCCCTAATCTCAGAGAAGAAATGTTCAGGGTGTTTATTAATTTGCTCGTGAGAATTGACTGATAAAGAGTTGGCGGGCCTGGTAGCATTGATATTTTTTGCTCATTGATCGTCTCAATGATTTTATCTGCATCAAATACTGGGCATGGATATGCTGTTGCACCCTTCATTACAGCAGCAAGCCATCCAGCCTTATAGCCAAAGGTATGAAAAAATGGATTTACAATTAAATAGCGATCATTTTCAGTTAAGCCAATGTATGTTGACCAATAATCAAATACTTTGATGTTTTGTAAATGAGAAGAAATTACTCCTTTAGGCTTACCGGTAGTTCCAGAAGTAAAAATAATATCAGCCATGTCTGTTTCACTGACTTCAGGCATTTCAAGATTCAAGGTTTGTTCTTTTAAATATGAAAAAGCTAGATTAGAGTCTTCGGCATTATCTTCATCAAGGGCAATTTGATGTTCTAGATGGGGCAAGTCCTCTTTTTCAAGTAACTTAAAGTAATCTATACCAAGAAAAGTTTTGACACTGAATAATATTTTAGCTTCAGAATTATTCAAAATATAGGCAGCTTCTTTGCCTTTCATTCGCGTGTTAATTGGAACTAAAACTCCTCCAGCTTTATGAATAGCGATAGCTGCTAGCACCCATTCATTCATGTTAGGTGCCCAGATCGCTACCCTATCACCCTGCAAGATCCCAAGATTTATCAAATGGGTAGCAATATTGGTTGATAGATTATCTAGATCTGCAAAAGATAATGTCTCATTCTCAGAAATTAGGGCAGGCTTTGCAGAAAAATTCTCAGCCTGCAATTTAATGAGCGCAGGAATAGTGAATGTATTTAATGTCTTCAATCTAATATCCTGGCCCATCGATAATCATATTTGTAATACTTTAATCCAATAGATGATTCTGAAAATCTTACACCAGGCAAAGAAGAAATTTCTTCATATAAAACTTTAGAAAGCTTGGTTACATCTTCAGCAAGAATGAAGACCATAAGATCATGACGGCCCAACAGAGTTGAAACGAACCTTACCTCCTTCATTTTTGAAAGAGCTTTGGCAACAGAATCTTTTGCTCGAGTTTCAACATCTAATCCCACGAAAGCAAGTGATGGATTCTCCATGCGATTTATATTATTTATAACGGAGATTTTAATAACTTTATTTTTAATAAGTTTTTGGATTCTATTGCGAACTGTACCTTCGGTTACGCCAATGACCTTAGCCATTTGATTGTTTGACATTCTTGCATCAGCACCGAGCAATTGAATAATTTTTTTATCAGTTTGATCAAGCTTCATTTGCAAAAGGAGTCCAATCTGTTTCAAATTTGTATACATTTGATGCAATTGCAGGAGCAATGCTTTTAATTCCAACAATAGATGGCAAGGTTTCATCTAAAAATAGTTTTGTCTCATTTAAGCTTTGCGTAGCACACAGAATTTCAATATCCTGAATTCCACTAACAACATTTACACTAAATACTTCTTTTTGCTGAGAAAGAATCTCTGCAACCTCCTCCAACTTATCACCCTGAACTCTTATGCCGATTGGGAGTAAGTAGTCATAACCACATTTTTCAAAATCAGCGATTGCAATAATTTTGCAAAAACCGCCGTCAATAATTTTTGTCAGTCGTTTGCTAACGGTTACTTCATTTACAGATAGTTTCTCTGCAATAAATTTTGCTGGTGCACGTCCATCTTCTTCAAGAATTTGCAGAATCTTATGATCAAGGTCGTCGAGTGAGAGCTTCACTTTTTAATAAATTAGTTGAGAGATTAAAATTCTCTTTTTTCCAAATCTAAGCCAGGAGGAATATCAACTCTATTAACCAAGAACTGTCCGTACCATTTTCTGAGCTTATGCAAAGGTCCATCTCCATCACAAACTACAGGATCAGGAATATAGATCTTATTTTCCCAAATGGCTACGTCTTGGCCAAAAGCAAAATTATTAGCATCAACATAACCTTGGATAAAGGCAGCCTCATCTTCAGCAGACATACCAGGTACTTTTTTTACCATCACTCCAAAATTAATTACAAAAGAAGTTAGCGTTAAGGGTATGTGGCTCACCAAAAGCCTGCTCTCAACCTTTGCTCCATCATGAACAGCACTCATGTAAGTCGTCATGTATGCAGGTCCTTCATATCTTGCTTGAGAAAATAAGTCTCTTCCTAAGATAGGGCTATCTGCTGTCATTTCTTGTGTGTAAGTATGGTCTTTGGCCTCATTCCAAAACCCCTCAAATGGAGCTTGATGAACCGGACCAAAATGACCTTTATCAGCCATGTTATCAATCAGCTCTCGACAATTATTCTTGACCAAGAAACTTGCCATACCATAGTCTGACCAATCATCTGAATAACATTCTTCTATTTTATCAGGAGTGAAATCAGGAGCTTTCTTCTCAACATCATGCCATACCATAACCATTTGATTTAATTCCAATACTGGCCATGAGGAATCTCCTCCAACATCCACCGATACAGATCTATCCTCATTTCTTGAAATTGATATTTTATTATTGAACCCAAAAATTATTTTTGTTTCTCCAATGGGAAAATCTCTTTGATGACCTAAAACAAACCACCCTCTTGGAAACCTATCTGGTAAATCACTCATTGCTATCTCCTATCTTTAATTAAACTTTTTTCCATCTGGATCTGCTGGGTTTTGATCTTTATCAAACCAAACATATACCAACCCATTATCTTCACTTACTTCCCATGAGCGAGTTACAGCCTTGGTAGGAATTTTTTTTGCATAAGGGATTTGATCGCATTGCCCGTTTCCTGCCCAGCGCCAAGCATGGAATGGACATCTAATGCTGTTTTCATCAACCTCACCACAAGCTAAAGAAGCTCCCATATGCTTGCAATACAAATCTAAAGCTCTTAAAACTGAATCTTCTCCTCTCCAAACCACGATTTGAGTTGGGAAGTCATCAATTTGAACTGCTGACTTTGAAGCAATATCATCGCTATTTGCAACCTTGTACCAACCAGGCTCTAAACTACTAGTCGAAGGATCTTTTTGCTCTGGAAGCTCAGGTGCTATTAGCTCTTGATCGGTCAAAATATTCTCCCTATATTTATAAAACTAGTAATAACTATTATATAAATACATTAAATAATCAACGAGTAACAGATGGATTTAATTTGTCAATTTTTATAAAAATAATTATTTTTTAGCTAAATCCAGCAATCACCTCTTCTGCTAAGATTAGTTGTTCAATGTTTTTTGATGTAGGCACCAAAATTACATCTGTTGCGCCAGCAGCTTTGACCAATAAGAGAAAATCGTTCAAATCACTTTGACTACCTGAAAAACCTGCTGTTTTTGCTAAATCTCTTGCAAGATCATCACCCATCCAACTTAAATACCGTTCAAGGTGGATTTGAATGTCTGGTCGAGCAGATTCACCTAGCCCAAACCAGAAACTGGTGACCAATCTAGGAGATTTATTTTTTTCCTTAAATGCTTTTTGCACTCGATTAAATGAATCTTTAATTTCTTCAATATCTGCATTAAATGAAAATCCAGCCAAGCCATCTGCAAAATCAGCTGACATTTCCATGGCCTTAGGACCTACTGCGCCTGCCAATATTTGAGGTCCATTCATAGAAAAGGGTGTTGGCCCTAAACTAGGATGATATTCCTTTGACCAAACTGATTGCATGGTTTTAACACGATCAGAAAGTGTAGCCCACCTTCTATCAGACCATGTGGAACCAATAGCATTATAGTCTTCTTCTCTGCCCCCAACCCCTACACCAAGGGTAAACCTACCCTCTGAGATCATATCAATTGTTGCAAACTGTTTAGCGCTCAATATTGGGTTATGCATTGTCAAAACAGATATGGTTGCAATGATCTCCACACGCTTGGTCCATGCAGCTACTGCACTTAAAGTAGAGATGAATTCAGGGTTGGGAAATAAAATTCTTTCTCCTAAAGCAATATGCGACCATGGGCCAGCGTCTACTCGCAAGGTCCAATCTTCTAGGTCTTGCCTGGATAAATCAGGTTCCATGACCGGGAGGGTCATGCCAATTTTCATGATTGAGATTTCTTTTTCAATAAATCTAAGGCTACATCGACAATCATATCTTCTTGACCGCCCACCATCTTTCTCTTTCCTAGCTCAACAAGAATTTCTCTTGTATCAAGATCATAAGTTTCAGCAGCTGATTCAGCATGCCTTAAAAAGGATGAATAAACCCCAGCATAACCCAATGTTAAAGTTTCTCTATCTACTCTAACGGGCCTATCCTGCAATGGGCGAACAAGCTCTTCAGCAGCATCCATTAATTTAAAGAGATCTGTTCCATGCTCCCACCCCAACCTATCAATTGCAGCAATAAAAACTTCAAGAGGGGCATTCCCTGCTCCGGCACCCATCCCAGCAAGACTTGCATCAACTCTATTTGCTCCATTTTCAACAGCAATAATTGAATTAGCAACTCCTAAAGATAAATTATGATGGGCATGCATGCCTGTTTGAGTTTTAGAATCTAAGGTATCTTTAAAAGCTTTAAATCTATCTGCTACATCTTCCATGCTCAATGCGCCGCCCGAATCAACAACATATACACATTCAGCTCCATAGGACTCCATTAATTTTGCTTGCTCAGCTAAGTTTGATGGTGAGGTCATATGTGACATCATCAAAAAACCAATGGTATCCATGCCTAATTCTCTTGCAAACTCTATGTGCTGCTTAGAAACATCTGCCTCGGTGCAGTGAGTTGCAACTCTGACCGATCTAACCCCAAGATCCCATGCCCACTTAAGATCCTCTTTAATTGCAATTCCAGGCAAAATAAGAGTTGTAAGTTTTGCATGATTTAATTTCTCAGCAACTGCTCCAATCCATTCTTTATCTGTATGAGCTCCAAAACCATAATTAAAAGAAGATCCAGACAAACCATCTCCATGAGCTACCTCAATGGCATCAACTTTAGCCTCATCTAATGCTTTTGCAATCTCAATTACATGATCTAAACCATATTGATGTCTGATTGCGTGCATACCATCTCTTAGCGTGACATCTTGTATATAAAGCTTACTCATGAGTTCAGTTTGATTAATTCCTGTGCGGTTCCCATAGCAGCGGAAGTCATAATATCTAAATTTCCTGCATAGGTTGGCAAATAGTGCCCAGCACCCTCAACTTCTAGGAAAATGGACGCTTTCAATCCCTCAAACTCACCATAGCCAGGAATAAGGCATGGATTATTAGAACCAAATCTTTCAAATTGAACTTCTTGCTTTAATCGATATCCTGGTACGTAAGACTGAACACGCTCTACCATTGCCTCAATGCTATCTTTAACTAACTGTTGATCAACAGGATCACACAAAGTAAAAACAGTATTTCTCATTAATAGAGGGGGTTCAGCAGGATTAAGCACTATGATTGCCTTGGCTCTGTCTGCTCCTCCAACTTTTTCAAGCCCTAGCTTAGTTGTTTGAGTAAATTCATCGATGTTCGCTCTCGTTCCTGGCCCGGCAGACTTTGAAGAAACAGATGCAACTATCTCAGCATATTTCACACTAGAAACTTGATTAACCGCTGCAACCATTGGGATGGTGGCTTGGCCTCCACAGGTCACCATATTTACATTCTTTTCTTTTAAATGTTCAGTTAAATTAACAACTGGGACGCAATATGGGCCTATTGCTGCTGGGGTAAGGTCTATCATCTGCTTGCCATCATTGATAATTAAGTCGTGATGATTCTTATGAGCACCAGCAGATGTTGCATCAAAAAATATTTCAGTTTCTTGGTATTCATCCATTTCCATAAAGCCCTCCAAGCCTGTTGATGAAATCGCAATATTTTGAGATTTTGCCATTGCTAGGCCTTCAGACTCAGGGTCAATTCCTATTACTCCATTTAGAGATAATGATTGAGAGGTTTTGATAATTTTTAACATCAGATCCGTGCCTATATTTCCAGATCCAATAATTGCACATTTGACTTTACTCATAATTAAATAAAATTAATTTCACAGGTTCCAACACCTTTGAGTTCTAATGAAAAACTATCCCCAGCTATTGCAGGCTCAAGAGGAACTAAAGATCCAGATAAAATAAACTCACCTTTGAGCAACGGGATGTCATACTCACCCAAAGTATTTGCAAGCCATGCAACTGCTTCTGCTGGATGACCTTGAACCGCAGAACCAAAGCCTGATGACAAAAATTCTCCATTCTTATGAACAATTACCTCCAACTCATCCATTGGAAACTTTTCAGGAGAAGATGATCCTTCCCCTAAAACGAAGATTCCACATGATGCATTATCAGCGATAGTATCTTGAATTTTAATTTTCCAATCATCAATTCGTGAGTCAACAATTTCAAAACATGGCATAATTTTGTCAGTTGCTAAAATGACATCTTCCTTTGTAATTCCAGGTCCTTGAATATCTTCTTTTAAAATAAAAGCAATTTCAGCTTCTGCTCTAGGTTGAATCAAAGAATCTTTTATTGAGAAATTTGATTTATTTTTAACTTGCATATTGTCTGTTAAAAAACCAAAATCTGGTTGGTTGACCCCAAGCATTTCTTGAACAACTGGACTTGTAACGCCAATTTTCTTTCCAATAACCTTTTCACCTTGGTCTTCTCGTAATGAAAGAAACTTTCGAGAAATTTGATAAGCATCATTAATATCTATCTCAACATATTTGTCAGAGAGTGGCTGAACTGTTTCTTGGTTTTTTAAAGCCAAAAATAGCTCTGAAGCTATATCATTTATAGTGTTTAAATTCATATTTAAGCTGATAAGAAATTAATGCAGGCCTCATTAAAAATTTGCTCTTTCTCAATCATAACCCAATGTCCACACTGGCTAAAAAGCATGATCTGAGCATTTGGACATTTTTCACCAATCTTCATAGAGCCTGATACAGGAATAAATAGATCATTGATGCCCCAAAAAGCAAGGATGGGATGTTGGATTTTAGAGAGATCTTTTTCCATATTTGGAATTGTCATTGATGCTAAGACTTGCGAATTCATCAATGGAAGTATCTCCATTCTATCTGACACCATTTCATCAGAAATAATTGAAGAGTCATATGGAAACAGCGAAAGCAAGCCCTCTATTTTTTCTTGAGTCATCTCCCCGCCTAGAAAATCAGATAGAAGTTTTTGAATACCAGGCATTTTGTTATAAGTATCTTGATCTTCAACGCCGCCAGGAGCCATAAGAATTAATTTCTCTACTCTTTTGGGATGACTCAAAGCAAGACCTAAGGCCAGTGCCCCCCCTAAACTATTTCCAATTAACGAGAATGATTCAACTTTTAGTGCATCAAGGAGCTGGAGTATTTTGGTATTAAAATATTCCAGTGAATAGGTTTCATCCTCTGGCTTGCTTGAGAAACCATACCCAGGAAGGTCAGGCAAAATTACTCTATATCCTGCTTCTTTCAAAGCTATAAAATTATTTTTAAAATTTGTATGCCCGGATGCACCAGTTCCACTGCCATGCAATAAAACCACAACATCCCCATCTCCCTCGTCATAATAATGAAAATTAAAGTCATTCTCGACTTCTAAATAGGAGCCATGTGGAATCATCGAACTAAATCCTAGTTAAAGTTAATGGCAAGCCATCAATGGGCCTTGGCAGATGCACATGCAAGAATGCAGGATCGTAATTAGATCTAAGATTTACTTTATAATTTTTAAGTAATCTAAATAAATAAAGCTTTGCATTCATCATTGCAAAATGCATACCAATGCATTTATGCGCACCGCCACCAAATGGCACATAGCTAAAACCATGTTTTTTATGTTCGGCTCTTTCTGGAGAAAATCTCATAGGATCAAACTCTAAAGGGTTTGACCACCATTCTTCCATACGGTGAGTAAATGGCGGGCTAAGCATAACAACAGTATTTGCAGGTATGTCATATCCGGCAACATTTACATCTCTGGTAGTGCGCCTATTTAAAATCATAACTGATGGATAGAATCTCAACGTCTCTTGAAAAACATATTCGGTCATAGTCATCTCTGTCATGTCTTCAAATGTAGGCATTTCATTGCTCACACTAAAAATTTCATCCCGAACTTTTTCTTGCCAATGAGGATTTTTACCCAGGTAATAAAGAATATTTGTCAGTGCGCTTGTTGTGGTATCAAAAGCTGCAAATAACAAAAATGCCATATGCCCATCAATATCGACATCTTCTAGATACTCACCATCCTCATCTTGAGCATTGCAATATCTTGTAAACATATCTTGAGCATCAGAGCCCCTTCTTTTAGGGATATTTGAAATAAAAAACTCTCTAAGCTCTTCGCGAGCCTGCATAGATTTTCTAAATTTTAAAAATGGCAGATCATAGGGCAAGGGAGTTACCAAGCCCTCATTAATTGTTGAAAAAAGGTAACTCAATCTTTGTGCTTCTGGACTTTTTTCATCTAAGCCTATGAACACTCTTGCAGCGACATCCATTAATGTTTCTTGAATATTGTCATAGAATACAAATTCCTCATCGATGGGAAGTGCTTGAATACGGCGCTCTTGAATAGGAATTAACATATCAACATATGACTTAAGAGCATCTGTCTTAAATGCTGGTTGGGATGCTCTTCTTGTCTTTTTATGTTTTTTGTCATCCCTTAGCAACATGCCTTCTGGATATAGTGTGCCCAATGAACTCGCATAGCCGCCAGCTACGCTGAAATTACCCTGAGGATCGAATAAAGCGGCTTCATTAAATTCTGGTCCAAGACACATCAACACTCTTTGATTGCGTACCATATCAAGCCTGGAAACAGGACCGTATTTATCATAATGTTTGTTGCACATTGCCAATGTATCTTTTACAAGCTCAACAGTTTTACCAAGAAAGGGCCATCCGTATTGACCTGGAAACATAGAAAGATCTCTATTATCTGGTGGGAGTTTATCAATATATTCCATGGTCTATTTCATTATGAATTTTTTTCAACTAATTTCCACCAATAATTTGGAAAAAACCTTCTGATCCTTGTAGCATACAATGCATCAGGCGTCGGATAGCAGATTACCTTATCAGTTAAAATATCTCTCTCGATAGCACTAACCACATCCTCGGGATTGTTTAATTTTCCACCCATCACAGATTTTTTGATAGATTGAGGTGCGTCAGTCTCATCTACAAACCTCATCAAAGGAGTATCAGTTATGGCGGGACAGACCAGCATCACTCGTATGTTTGTATCTTCAAGTTCCTTAGCCAAGATTTCTCCATACATATTCACTGCTGCTTTTGAGGCGCTGTATGCAGACATATGTTCAACCGGACATGTTCCAGCAATTGAGCCAAATAAAATTATTTGCCCTGAATCTCTCTCGATCATTTGTGGCAAGACATTAGCCACAATATTGACCGTGCCCTCATAGTTGATTCTCATTAATTGATTGATCGACTCAGCTGATAAATCAGCCACCCTACCCAAAGGCATTATGGCGCCTGCATTTGTCACCCTATCAATCGAACCGACTTCTGATTGAACTTGCTGAACCATAGATTTAACTGCATTTGAATCAGATAAATCACATGGAAAAGTAGAGATATTGTTTGATTCTTGCTTTAGCTCACTTAATCCTTTTTCATTCACATCTACAGCTGCAACGTGCACACCATCAGCAGCCAATCTTTTAGAAGAGATTCTACCCATGCCACTTGCAGCTCCAGTGACCAATGCAACTTTTAATTCACTCATACTTTCCCCACTTTTAAATTTTTAATTTAGTTAAATTATTCTATACCTACTTGTAGGAATTACCTCGATCTTATTAAAATCAATAAATTTCTCACAACTATCCATCATTATCTTTGTATGTTTAGCTAGGAGCTCTGGATCATTCTCTGCTGCATAGAAAATCGCTGGATCTGTCATAGCAGACGATGGAAAACACTCCTCAATAATAGCAATAAAAGTTGGTGAGGTTTGCTGCAAAGATCTAACAACTGTATTTTGAACGTAAATAAAATTAGATTGGGTTTCAATAGCAATTTTTGTGTGATGATTAGTCCAGTGATCAAACCAATCAAATGCAGACATAGTTTCTGGTTTCTCTAAAAAAACTACTTGCGAAAACCCCTCAGCTCTAAGACCCAAGGGACTTTTGTCCAAATCATCTAAAATTATTGACTCACTCACCACAAAGCCTTGAATTTTTTTTGAAATTTTTTTTAGATGGCTTGCAAGCGAATCCATATAAAAATAACTCTTAACTTTGATGAAAATGACCGCATTTGGTGAGGGTGGGTAATTTGATTGAGCTAGAGTATTTGCCGGTTCAACATCAGCATCAGCGATATTAATTTGTAACTCTGAAACTAGCTCGCTAATATCTTTACTAAGGTTTTGAAGAAGTAATTGTTTAAAATTTTCTAGACTGTCATCATCTTTTTTCCAAAGTTGATAGGCTAGCTTTTCCATCTATGCCCTTTGAGATGATGCAGATATTACCTCACCAGTCATATATGAAGAAAGATCTGATGCTAAAAATAAAATAATATTCGCAATTTCCCATGGCTCTGCCCCTCTTCCAAAAGCTTCTTTAGATTCTAATTCAGCTATCAATTCATCTGAGCTAGTCTTGGACAGATGTGGATTCATTGCAAGGCTCGGAGCTACTGCATTTATTCTAATTCCATGATCTACGGTTTCTAATGCAACACACCTTGTTAAAGCCATTACTCCAGCCTTTGCGGCAGCATAGTGAGATTGACCTGCTTGCGCTCTCCAGCCTAATACAGATGCATTGTTAACAATTACGCCTTGTGTGTCTTTAAGCACTGGAATGGCAGCTCTCATAATTTTCATCGCACCATTAAGGGTAACGTCCATTACTAGATCCCAAGCATCGTTGGTCATATTTTCTAACAAGGACTCTCCCCCAAGCCCGGCGTTATTAATCACTCCATTTAATGATGAATAGCAAGCAATAGCCTCTTTGAACATTGCTTCAATTTCTTCATCACTCGTGACATTACAAAGACAACCTTGAACATCACCCATCTTCAATTTTCGTAAACTTTCTATTGCATCATCTAATCTTCCCTGGTGAACATCAGAAATAAAAATATTGGCCCCCTCCTCAAGAAATCGCTTTGCGGTTGAAAAACCAATTCCAGACCCAGCAGCAGCAGTTATTAAGATATTCTTATCTTGAAAAAGATTTCTTCCCTCAGGATATTTTGGATTCATTAAATTGTTCATGAGCAATTCTCTAAGATTGTAACGTTTGCCTGGCCTCCGCCTTCACACATTGTTTGCAAACCATATTTAATATTATTTCTTTTCATATTATGAACCATGGTAGTCATCAATCGGGCGCCGGTTGCTCCAAGTGGATGGCCAAGAGCAATTGCTCCCCCGCTTATATTAATTTGATCCATTGGGTACTCCATTTCTTTCTGCCAAGCCATAGCAACAGATGCAAACGCTTCATTTATCTCAACCAAACCAATTTCATGTAATTGGATGCCTGACTTTTTGACTGCATATTCTGTTGCAGGCATAGGCGCGGTAAGCATCCAGATTGGGTCATCGGCTCTAACACTTATATGCGCTATTCTTGCTAAGGGAGTAAGGTTATGCTCTTTAAGAATTTTTTCTGAAACAATCAAAATAGCTGAAGATGCATCTGCATTTTGCGAAGAAATAGCGGCTGTAATATCATGGCCCTCAATCAATGGATTCAAGGAAGCCATTTTTTCCAATGAAGTTTCTGCTCTTGGAGTCTCATCGGTATTAAAGCCTTCAACTGAAACAATTTCATCTTTAAACAAGCCTTTTTCAATAGCACTCATGGCTTTTTGGTGGCTTTGGTATGCATAGTTTTCCATCTCTAATCTAGATATATTCCATTTTTCTGCAATCATCTGTGCTGAATTAAACTGACTTACCTCTTTATTACCATAGCGCTTGACCCAGCCTTTTGATCCAGAAAATGGGTCTGCAAAACCTAGCGCTTGCCCAGCAATCATTGCATAAGATATAGGAATCAAATTCATGTTTTGAACGCCTCCAGCAATAACTACATCTGAGGTACCAGACATAATAGCTTGAGCAGCAAAATGAACAGCTTGTTGAGATGAACCACATTGACGGTCAACGGTTGTTCCTGGAACATGCTCAGGAAGACCTGCAGCCAACCAACAGGTCCTTGCTATGTCACCAGCTTGAGGTCCAACTGTATCAACGCAACCAAAAATTACATCCTCAACTAACTCAGGATCTAAATCTACCTGATCAAAGGTTGCAGAAAGAACCACAGCCCCTAAATCAGCAGGGTGCATATTTGATAAAGTGCCTTTCTTCTTACCTATCGGTGTTCTCAACGCGCTAACTATAAATGCATCTCGCATACCTAAGTCTCCCTAAAAAGTATATAAAACACCAAGCTCTTCACTGGTGGAAGACAGTGTCTTAAAAATTATATCTTGTTGCCTGTCTTCATTGCCCCAACAAGCCATCATCGACCAGGCTTTTCTCATATATATATGAAGATCCATCTCCCAGGTATAGCCCATTGCTCCATGAGCCTGAATACTATTTTTACATGCAAGTTCAGCAGCTTGGGAACACATCAATTTTGCGTGAGCGCAATGTAAAGCGGATTTTGGATTATTTTCAGACAAAGAATAAGCTGCTCTATAAACAGCAGGTTTTGCAAACTCAATTTTAACTGCCACATCAGCTAACATATGTTTAACAGCCTGAAAGGATCCGATGGGTTTTCCAAATTGAGTTCTATCTAAAACATAAACTGAGCTTAAATCTATCATTTTTTGGGCCAATCCAATCAACAAAGCTGCTGTCATTAATGCTCCTCTTGCTGAAATGGCAGAATTAATCTCATCAAAATTTTCAGATGCACAAATGGCATTATTAATAGAATTTATCTTGAAGAGCTCTCTAGAAGGATCATTAGAGGACATGATTTCAAAATCTATATCATCTTTTGCAATGAACTTGCATTCAGAATTATCAAGCAGAATAAGTCCGGCTGAGTTATTTAAAAACAGTGAATTTGGAGCTAAAGGATGCGCAAGAGCTATGTATTGAGTACCATCATTGTAATTACTCTCAATAGCTTCAGTAATATTTTTAGGTAGGAAAGGAATTACATCGTTTACTAAAAAAGTTTGCTCTGCCACTGGTTCAGGTAATCCAGCATAACCCATCTCTTCAACCATCAAAGCTAATGTGACTTGATCCATACCTAAACCACCTTTGTCTTGAGGAAGATTGGAGTTCAAGACTCCTAGCTCAATTAAATTTTTCCATCGGTCGAGATTAAAAGAACTATTCGCTTGCCAGCCATCTCTGATTGAAGAGGGAGTACATTCTTCAGACAAAAAAGCTTTGATGGCATCTTTAAATTGGATTTGCTCTTCTGTAAATATAAAGTTCATTTGTCTACCTAGGAAGCCCTAGTAACCTTTCAGCAATTATATTTTTTTGAATTTCATTGGTGCCAGCATAAATTGGTCCTGCATAAGAAAACATGAAGCCCTTGATCCATTTAGCAGCATCATTTTTAGATTCTTGAGATAATTCTGCGCTAGCTCCCAAGATTTTCAATGCTGTTTGATGCATCATGTGATCAAGTTCGGACCAGAAAATCTTGCCTAAACTAGATTCTGAGCCAATGGAGCCTCCATCAAGCATTTTTGATGCAGTATGATAGATGCTTAAAGCATATGACTCTGATTGAGCCCAAGCCTCAACAACCTTAGCCTGAATCATTGGAGAGCAATGGTCTTGCTTTGCAAGATAAAGCTCTAATAATTTTGCGGCTGTTTGTTGAAAACGTGCTGGGCTTCTTAGCATTAGACCTCTCTCAAATCCTGCTGTTGCCATTGCAATCTTCCAGCCCTCACCATCACCACCAATCAGATTTTCTACAGGAACTTTTACATCATCAAAATATATTTCAGCAAAACCTGGTTCGCCATCCAATTGAGGTATGGGTCTTACAGTAATGCCAGGCAAATCCAAAGGCACTAGTATAAAAGATAAACCTCTGTGTCTTTCGGAGTCTAAATCTGTTCTGAATAAGCCAAAGGTCCAGTCAGCATATGCTGCTCTTGAAGACCAAGTTTTTTGCCCATTAATTTTGTAATGATCGCCTTCTAGCACTGCTGTTGTTCTGATAGCAGCCATATCACTTCCAGCACCCGGCTCAGACCAACCTTGTGCCCATATATGATCACCAGTAGCCATGGCGTTTAAAAATTTAGATTTCTGCTCATGAGTTCCAAATTCCATCAAAGTTGGACCAAGTAAAAAAACTCCATTTTGATTCACTCTTGTAGGAGCTTCGGCTCGATAATACTCCTCTTCAAATATTAACCATTGAATTAGGTCTAGGCCCCTTCCTCCATACTCTTTGGGCCAAGTAACCATTGACCAATTTCCTTGATTTAATGTCTTTTCCCACTCTCTATGTTGCTCAAAACCTTCTTTAGTATCCAATGATAAAAGTGGTGTCTCGGGAACATTGCTCTCTAACCAAGTGCGCACCTCGTCTCTAAATAGGTTTTGTTCCTTTGTAAAATTAATTTTCATCTTTAAAATCTGCGTCTCTTTTTTCAACAAATGCATCTCGAGCTTCTTGAGAATCCCTAGATTTATATAGCTCAAGAGTAAAGGTTTGCTCTGACTTATAATGCTCATCGACATTGCCATTCTCAATTTCATTCAATGCTTTTTTAGCTAAATTCATTGCTGTAGGACTTTTTGAGGCTATATCATTTGCAATAACAAGTGCCGCTTCACGCACAGATTCTAGGTCTGGATGCAACGACTCAATCGAACCGTATTCATAAGCTCTTTGAGCAGAAATAGGCTTTCCAGTAAACATCATTTTTCTAACTGCCTGAAGAGGAAACAGCCTACTTAGATGAGCTCCACCACCCAGCGCACCTCTATCAATTTCAGGTAAGCCAAAATAGGAATCCTCGGTTGATAAAACAATATCAGATGCTCCCGCAAGTAAAATTCCTCCTCCAAGAATAAATCCATGACAGGCTGATATTACAGGAACATTTGAAACATGAATTGCTCTTGCTGTTTTCCAACAACCATCATTAACATCTGTAATTTTTGTTGGATCCTCTTGCAATTCTTTAATGTCAGCACCAGCACAAAAACCTTTACCCCTAGCTGATATTAAAATAACTCTAACATCATTATTATGAGCAAGATTATCAATGTTAATTGCTAAATCTAGCCATTCAGTTGAAGTTAATGCATTTACGGGAGGGCAATCTAAAATAATTTCAGCAACATTATTACTTATGGAAGTTTCAACACTCATGATTTCTCCTCAATCTTTTTAAAGTTTTCAGCAGCGATATTAAATTCTCCCATGATTTGATCAATCAGCTCTTTGCATGAAGGTAGATTAGTAATGATTCCAGCAACTTGACCAGATGGCATAGCGCCTTCATGAGGAGAACCTTCCACCATTGCCTTTTGAATAATTGCTGGGCTATTCGCAGACATAATTGATTGTGAAATAGTTAAATCATCTCCCTTAAGCATTGCAAAGAAAGACTTAATGAGATCACCAAAAGATGCTTTGGTAATTTGCTTATATTTCCAGGCAGAAGTAACCGACATTAAAAATAATGAAATGGGGTTGGATCGATCTATTTTTTTTATGTATTTGTTGAAAATAAGGCGATGAGACATGCCATCAAATTTTTTTGTTATTTTGATTTCATCAACCTCTGCTGAAACATATGCTTTCTTTGTTTCACCTGGAACAGGACTTTCTCGAGTCATCATAAAGCGAGTTCCCATCGCTATGCCGCATGCGCCCCATGCAAGAGATGCAGCTAAACCTGATCCATCTCTAAACCCACCTGCAGCGACGACTGGAATATCAACATGCTCAAGAACAGAACTAAGCAACAAGGTTGTGGGTGTTGATCCGGTATGACCGCCTCCCTCTGAGCCTTGTATGACAAGAGCATCAGCACCTAGCTGCTCTGCTTTTATTGCATGTTTAAGCGCACCAACAGTTGGTATACAGATAACTCCCTGCTGTTTAAAGGCTTGTATATAATCTGGCGTTGGAGATCTTGAATAACTAACAGCTTTAATTTTTTTATCCAAAACTGCTTGAACGATCTCATCAGCCCCTGGTTGGAACATGTGAAAATTTACTCCAAAGGGTTTATCCGTCAAGCTCATTGTTTCATCTATCATTTCAATTGCTTCCTGAGGTCCAGCAGTAGCTAAAGCTAAAAATCCAAAAGCTCCAGCATTTGAAGTTGCGGCAACTAATTGAGGCATAGCCACCCAACCCATTGCTGTTTGAATAATGGGATAATCACAACCTAAAATGTCAGTTAATTTATTAATAATTTTTCTCTTCTATTTTTTATTCTTTTTGGCAGCAGACTTTTTAACTGGTGTTTTTTTAGAAGGAGTTTTTTTAGTTTTAGTACGTTGAGATTTGGCCATCTTCTTTGCATCAAAACCTGATAAAACATTACCAGTAGTTAAATCATTATGCGCATGAGAAAAATGGTGCCATGCGAAAGCAGCTTCCATGCCGTTGCGTTTACCCTGAAGATCCTCTACATGGTTGATGGCTTGTTTGGTTAAAGTTAAACCTAGTCTTGGCATTGCAGATATTTTTTTGGCCATCTCCATAACGGTTGACTCAAGATTCTCAATTGGAACAACCTTATTAACCATGCCCATTTCATAAGCTCTTGATGAAGACATCCTTTCACCAAGAAATAGAAATTCTTTTGCAATTCTTGGATTTAACTCATATGGATGAGCAAAATATTCAACTCCTGGAATTCCCATACGCACAACTGGATCAGCAAAGAAAGCATCCTCAGATGCAATAATAAGATCACATACCCACGCCAACATGCACCCACCTGCAACACAAGCACCATGCACCATGGCAATCGTTGGTTTAGGCATATCTCTCCAGCGCCTACACATGTTTAAATAAACTTCTTGTTCTCTGACATACCAAAACTCCCCACCAGGCTTATTGGTGTGGTCGTACCACATAGATTTTCGATCGTACTCAACATCAACATCTCTTCCAGGTGTGCCGATATCATGACCTGCTGAAAAATGCTTGCCATTGCCTTTAAGCACAATAACCTTAATCTCATCATCGTCTATTGCTCTTTTAAAAGCTTTATCTAGGTCATAAGTCATCTTGCCATTTTGCGCATTATTATATTCAGGCCTATTCATAGAAATGACGGCAATTTCATCTTTCTTTTTGTATGTGATTGTAGGTTTGCTTCTAGGCATATTGTTATTCTCCAAAAATTGAGTTGCGAATCCCTTGAGGATCAAGGACTTCTCGAATACAAATAAGTTCTTCATTCGAAGGCATTGGTGTGGCTGTATCTGAGTTAATAATTACATCAAAAGCTGTATTTTGAATAACATCATCAACACTTACACCTGGATGCAAACTAAGTAGCTGAAGTTTATTATCTTCTCCATTAAAATCAAAAACACCAAGATTAGTTACCACAAGCTTAATTTCAAACTTTCCATTTGATAGCTCTTTGTTCTGGTAACCCATTCCGGAAATCATATCTACCTTGCCTTTCACAAAGGTTTTTACAGAATGATTGGGGATAAAAATAGAATTTTTATGATTAATAAAATTACCTGGAAAACCTCTTACACCAAGCAGCTGCACTTTTGGAGAATCGTAATCGCCAATAGCGCTAATATTCGTTTGCCCAAAGGAATCTATTTGCGTTGGGGTGACCATGGCATGTCTTTTGCCACCCCAAAGATTTTCAAATACACGACTGTAACTCATATAGCCCTCAACTTGATCGTGAGAAATATCTCTTTTGCCCATAGGTGCTGGCTTAGAAATTAGATAAGTTTCCCCATCTGTCATCATCAAGTCTGGATTATGTGTAAGCTTAGCTAGACCAGCTGCAATTCTTGGAATCAAACCAATGCCTGTAGCAAGAATTTCTCCCTCACCCTCCCAGGCCTTGGAAGATGCGCTAATACAAATTTCTGCTAATGTAATCGATTCTGACATTTTTAAAATTGTGGTAAAGGTATTTGTAGAATTGCTTCAGAGCCTCCAACAGAGTCAATATAATCTTGATGGCTCTTATTCAAATACTTAGAGCTGTATTCATCAAAAGATTTAGCTGCTTCTGAATATTCTTTTAGATGTTTAATATCAAAACCATAGTTTGGAGCACAAGATGTTGGATGGGCGCCGCAAGGTGCATGCAAAACTCCTGTAACAAGGCTTCTTTCAAATCTGTTGAATATTGCACCATCTTTACCACCTAAATCTTGAGTGGATACAACCTCTTCAGCGGATACAAAAGTTTTGCTAGCAGCTCTTGCAAAGAGCTCATCAAAAAATGGGTCAGGCCCAACTATTTGAGTATTGCCTTTTTCATCAGATTTATTGGCATGAATTAATGCAACATCAAGTTTGAGTGCTGGCATTGCAACAAGTTTTTCAGCATCGTTGTATGGAGATGTCACATATTTTAATTCAGGATTGTGGGTTAAAACATCTGTGCCTAGACCAACCCGAGTTGGCAGAAAGGGTAAGTTCATGGCAGCTGCTCGCAAGCCCCATTGCACCATTCCCTCGTCTAGTTCCATGACTTCAATTTCATTTTTTTGACGAGCTTGTCGAAAATGTGCTTCCAGAGGGATCATATCCAATGAAACAAAGCCAAAAATTAATTTTTTAACTTTTTTATGGGCGCACAATAACCCAACATCAGGGCCGCCATAACTAACAATAGTTAAATCTTTTAAATTTGATTGACAAATCTCCCTAATTAAAGACATAGGTTTTCTACGTGCACCCCAACCCCCAATACCAATGGTCATTCCATCGGATATCTGATCGATTATGTCTTTGTAAGAAACTATTTTATTCATTACTAATTTTCTGGCGGTGAGAAGGCATGGCCCCAAAAACTTGGAATCTTGCTCTTTTGAGTTTCAAAGTTATCCCAATCTACCTGCCATCCATCATAACCAAATTCTAAGTCAAAACCTGATGGTGTCTGCATGTAAAATGAAACCATCATGTCATTAGAATGCCTGCCTAGGGAAGAAGATATATGAATATTATTTTGCATGGCTCTATCAAGGCCATAACCAACTTCATCAATGTCATTCACCTCAACCATGGTATGTATGAGTCCTGATGGTGGAATTGGAGATTCATACAAGGCAACCGTGTGATGTCTTGGGTTATCGCAATGCATAAAGTTTAATTTAACTTCGGGTGCATCTGGAGCTGGCCCCATTGGAAAATTCATATAATCAGAATCTCCAAAACCTAAAACATCTATATAAAATCTATGCGCAGTCTCTAGGTCAGGCGCAGCAAAAACCACATGACCAAAACCAAGTCCTTTAGTAATAAACCCTTTGATATTCTGAGTCGATACAAAAGGTTCAGTTGAATCCTTGCTCCCATAAGATAACTCCAGTCTATTGCCTGCAGGATCATTTAGCCCAATACACTCCTCAACACATCTTAATTTTGCTATTTCATCACCCAAGTCTTCAAAAGCAATATTTGCTTTCTCCAATTCATTTTTAGCATCTTCAAATGCAGATTTATCTGATAATGAGAAACCGGCAGCAAGATACCTTTTTGAATCACCAGTCATCACATGAAATCTGAAAGATTTTTCATCCATTCGAAGAAAAAGATTATTCTCATCGCTTAGAGAATCATTTTTCATTAAACCAACAACATCTTTTGCATAATCGGCCCATTCCTGCAGATCCGTTGTTTCGATTAGCAGATAACTTAGTGATTGTATTTTCATGCCTCTCCCTCAATAAAAAAATTAATTAATATCTTATGTTTTCATTATTAATTCTATCATTCAATTTATTTATACATAATTATTCAGCTATTAATTACGAACTATCATGAAAACTATAAAAGTATCCATTCTTCTGTAGAAATTCTATAAAATGGTCTAATGTCTCTCATCAAAGCCTTAATTCATCCGGTTACACCATTTCAACAAAATGCACCTATTTTATATTGCGAAGAATCAAAAAGATGCGCTTTTATTGATCCAGGTGGTGACATAGATATTCTTTTAGGGGCTGCAAAAGACAATGATTTAATTCCAGAAAAAATTTTCCTCACTCACGGTCATGCTGATCATGCTGGTGCGGCTAATGAACTAGCAAACATACTGTCCTTGGAAATTGAGGGGCCACATCGAGAAGATTTATTTCTTCTTGAGTCACTGGAATCTCAAGGGAAAATGTTTGGAATGCAAGCTCAGAACTGTACTCCTGATAGATGGCTTGAGGATGGAGATGAGGTAAAGCTAGGCCATGAAACCCTTAAAGTTATTTTTTGTCCAGGGCACACACCAGGACATATTATTTTTTATCACCCTGAATCAAAACTAGCTGCCGTTGGTGATGTTTTATTTCGTGGATCAATTGGAAGAACCGATCTACCTAGAGGTAACCATCAAGATTTATTAGACTCAATAACTAAAAAACTTTGGCCTCTCGGAGAGGAGACTTTATTTATTTCAGGTCACGGACCAGTTTCTACATTTGGACAAGAGAGAAAAGATAATGCTTTTGTGGCTGACTCAATCTTAAACCCAGCCTAATCTACCCATAGCTTCACTAATTTTCCTTGATCATCTTTCATGGAACCAGTCACTATCAAAATAAAATCAACTATCCACCAAATACCACAACCACCAATTGTGATAATAAATAGAATAGCAGATGCATACCGCCTTAAAAAAAATCTATGCGCTCCAAGCGGCCAAGACAATACGATAAAAAGCAAAAATGTAGGTAGAATTCTTTTTTCTGAAATATTTACGGCCTCATTCATAGCGACCACCAGCTAAGCTAGAGCTCATTTTAATAACAATGCTTGTGGGCAATATATTGCATAAAAATGCCAATATTTTATTTAATATTCCAGGCACCCATACACTTCTTCCTTTCATCATGGCTTGAACTGCTCCAACAGCAACCGTCTTTGAATCCTTTTTCATAAAAGCTGGTACTTTGTCCATAGCGTCTTGCATTCCACTAGCTGTATGAAATTCGGTAACAGTGAATCCGGGGCATACATTTGTAGCACTGATTCCTTTTGAACGATAATTAATATTTATTGCATCTCCAAATCTATTAACAAAAGTTTTGACAGGTCCATAAAGGGCGCCCCACCCAGATGATGGAGGTGCAAAGGAAGCAAGAGAGGAAACCATCATAATTTTCCCATGTTTTTGCTCGAGCATACTTGGAATAAATTTTTTCGTAAGAGCTACAACTGCTATACCTAATACTCTTAGAAATTTCTCTTCTTCTTCTTCATCAGTTTCATGAAACTTCTTATTAATGCTATATCCAGCATTGTTAACCAATATTTCAACTACATAATCATTTTCACAGCAAAAGTTATAGATAATTTCTGGTGCTGAAACTTGAGCTAAATCTGCAGCAATATAATTACAATCAATATTAAATTCTTCTATTAGGGAAGCAGATATTTCTTTGAGTCTTTCTTCTCGTCTTGCGGTTAGAAGAATATTATGTCCCTGCCTAGCAAGCTCTCTAGCAATATCAAGACCTATTCCAGCAGTTCCCCCTGTAATTAATGCATATTTTTTATTCATAAGATCTCCTGTCGATGGTTCATAAATCTCTAATTTTGAGTCTGATGTCATAAGGAACTTTACCAGTTAGATCGTGTGCTTCTTTGATTGCCAATACCTTTGCAAGTCTTTTTGGATCCATGGGCGCAATTTTTCTTTGTTTCATGTCGATATGGCCCTCGACTGTTTCATACATTGCTGAAATTATCCCATCCTTATCAAACAGAACTCCAATCATATGAAAAAGTTTTTCGTTAACATTAAATAATCTAAATCTAGGAAAAATCTTGTCTCCCAAGAGAAATTCTTTTTGAAATCTGTAGTTGTCTTCAAGAGTAAAGCTTGAAAAACCACTTGCTAAATATTCTTCATTTAAACCAAATTCTTCATTTGCAAACTCCCAAGCTTGCTCAAAGACCTCTTTAATATAATTAACATTCATGTGGCCATTAAAATCACACATGTCTTTAGTGACTGTCACTGTTTTACCTACATATGGAAATAAGTCATTCATATTTTTTATTATTAATGAAAAGAATGGATTGTGGAGAACTCGAACCAAATTTGCAAATCTTAAAGTATGTTTTTGCATTGTAATTTCGTACAATAGAAGTCTTCAAAAGATAATGTAACTTTCAAAATTTGGAAAAAACTTTACCCCCAGACGATCAAAGAGCAATAATTGTTTCTATTGATTTGCTAAGATCGAATCAAGATGATCTTGAACAATTTAACTCTAGTGAATTTATTGAGCTTGCTAGATCATCTGGACTGACAGTTGAGCATCATATTTTTTCAAAACAAAACTTTGTGTCTGCTAGCCACTTTCTTACCAAAGGAAAAGCTGATGAACTCAAAAATATCGTCGAATTAGATAACATTAAGTTGGTAGTTTTGGATTGTGAACTTTCCCCCTCTCAAGAAAGAAATTTGGAAAAATTATTATGTGCAAGAGTGCTTGATAGAACAGGCCTGATCTTAGATATTTTTGCTGCCAGGGCTCAGAGTGATATTGGAAAACTTCAGGTTGAACTTGCTCAGCTGAGTTTTTTATCAACTCGATTAGTCAGAGGGTGGAGTCATCTTGAAAGGCAAAAAGGTGGAATTGGCTTAAGAGGTCCAGGGGAAACTCAGCTTGAGACTGACAGAAGATTGATTGGCAATCGAATTAAACAACTCAAAAAAAAATTAGACAAACAACACAATCAAAAAAATTTAAATAGGTACTCAAGAAAAAAAGGTAGCAATAAATTAGTGGCTTTGGTTGGTTATACAAATGCTGGCAAAACCTCATTATTTAATATGCTTACTAAAGGTGGTCTTGAGGCTGAAGATAAATTGTTTGCAACATTGGATACTACTACCAGGCGGGCTGACTTTAAATTCAAAACGCTTGAAACAGTTCTTTTTTCTGACACTGTAGGTTTTATATCAAACCTTCCAACTAAATTGGTTGAATCTTTCAAAGCAACATTGGATGATTTGGCCTCTGCTGATCTTTTGATCCATGTTATTGACGCTGCAGATACAAACAGAGATTATAAAATTAAAGAGGTGGATTTAATTCTTGATGATTTGGGGGTTACTTCTATGCCACAAATTAGGGCATTAAATAAAATTGATTTAATTGCAAATGAAGATATATGGCCTGCAAATAATTTACATCCTGAAATTAAAATATCAAGCGAGACAGGCGAAGGTCTTGATGAGTTAAAAAATATAATCTCTGAGATGCTCTTTGGGGGGTTATTATGTGGCTGGGTTCATTTCCCGCCCGTGCAAGCATCTGTTCGCTCGAAGTTATTTGATTCGGGTTGCATCTTAGAAGAAAAGATGGGTTCAAATGGCCAACATCAATCATTGGTTTCAATCTCTCGAAGCATGCTGGAACAATTTGAAGAAATTGAGATTTTTAAAAATTTAAAACCTGTCTCTCCATAAAAAAAGAGCTGCAAATGCAACTCTTTTTTCTATGATCTAAAGGCTAAGAGAAATCTGGCTTAGCTGGATCAAAAAATACCTGGCCATTAGACACCTCAGGTTCGCCACATGTACTAACAGACTCGAGCTCAATCTTGGCATCACCTCCAGTAGCCTCCCATAACTCGTTGCCTTCAGTCATGGTTGCAAGATTTTCATGAAAATTTCCAAACCAGAAATCTTCTGCTTGAGTTTTATCTTCTGGAATATAAAGTCCATATGCATAAAAACCACTTACTTGAGATTGGTCTATTGCATCAAGCCAAGCATTGTAGCTAATCAAAGCTTGATTAAGATCTTCCTGCCCCATACCCTCATTTAGTGTGCAAGGGCTAAACGCTGCAGCAAAAGAACCATCTTCTGGAGCTTCACCAAAAGCATAAGGGTCATATGGAAAAATAAAATCATAACCATCTCTATTTTCACCATCACATTGAAGAATCTTAGAGGACCCCTCACTCCATGCCATAGCATCTTCATTGGCTATCCATTGCGCCCAAGCTGCATCAGCTTCTTCTTTTGAGGACCAACTCAATTCCCAATAGTTGTTAAAATCACTTTGTTCTGGAGATACTGATACATAACCCCAGCCACCAAGCAAAGATTCAGACAATCCAAGATCTCTCCATGATTTAATCATGCTATCAAGCGCATCTTGACTATATTCTTCTCCAGCTGTGCATTGCATAAACTCGTTGTACATAGTGTAATTTGTTGCATCCCAGGCCAGCTTAGATTCCTGTACCTCATTTGACTGAGAGCACGAAATAACAAATAAAAAAGGTACAGACAGCAGAGCTAATTTAAATTTTTTGTTCATTTTTTATTACCTCATATAAAAAAATATATTTATCTATTTAATATACATTATTTATTTGTAAGATTCATTGAAAGGTATAATAGATTAATGCCTAATTCTCAAAATTTATCATCAGATGCGATCATTATTGGCGGCGGACACAATGGTTTGGTATGCGCATATTATTTAGCAACAAAGGGCTTAAAAGTTCATGTCTATGAAAGAAGATCTATTGTAGGAGGCGCAGCAGTAACTGAGGAATTTCATCCTGGATTTAGAAACTCAGTTGCCAGTTATACAGTCAGTTTATTGAATCCAGAAATCATCAAAGATATGAAGCTAAAAGAATATGGCTTGAAAATTGTAAAGCGCCCTATTTCAAATTTCCTTCCCATTGATAATAAGACCTATTTAAAACTAGGCGGTGGCTTAGAAAGAACTCAAAATGAATTTAAAAAATTTTCTGAAAAAGATGCTGCTCGATTGCCAGAATATTATGAACGAATAGAGGCAGTGGCTGATGTATTAAGAGACCTTTCGATAAAAACACCGCCCAATCCAAAACAAGGCCTTAGGGCAGCACTAAATGCTGCTTTACAACTTTGGCCAATAGCAACTAAAGGCAATCAAGTGCATAGAGATGTGTATGATCTTTTTACCAAAAGCGCGCGGTCTTTTCTTGATGCATGGTTTGAAAACGAACACATAAAAGCTGCTTTTGGTTTTGATTCAATAGTTGGTAATTTTGCTAGTCCAGATACACCAGGTTCAGCATATGTATTATTACATCATGTGTTTGGCGAGGTTGATGGAGAAAAAGGCGCCTGGGGACATGCTATTGGTGGCATGGGCACAATCACTCAGGCTATGGAAAAAGCATGCAAGGAAAATGGAGTTGAGATCTTTACAAATGCATCGGTGGATAAAGTGATTGTTGAAGATGGCGCCGCTATTGGAATTCAATTAGATGATGGAAGCACAAGAAAAGCTAAAAAAATAATCTCAAATCTCAATCCTAAGCTCCTATATAAAAAATTAATCTCTGAGGATGAATTAGATCCTGAGTTTAATCGCAGCATGGATGGGTATAAATGTGGATCTGGGACTTTTAGGATGAATGTTGCTCTATCTGAATTGCCAGATTTTTCTGCTCTACCTGGTAAAGAAATAGCTGAGCATCATCAAAGCGGTATTGTTATAGCGCCTACTTTAGATTACATGGACAAAGCTTATATCGATGCTAAGTCTCATGGCTGGTCTTCTGCACCAATTGTAGAAATGTTAATTCCCTCAACCATGGATACTACTTTAGCTCCAGAAGGTCAACATGTTGCATCTCTATTCTGTCAGCAATTCTCTCCTACTCTACCAGATGGCAGCTCATGGCATGATCATCGATTGGCTGCTGCAGATACAATTATAGAAACTGTGACAAAGCATGCGCCCAATTTTAGGGAGTCTATTTTAGGAATGATGATTTTGTCGCCATTAGACTTAGAAGAAAAATTTGGATTAATTGGTGGAGATATTATGCATGGACAAATGTCTCTCGATCAAATGTGGGCTGCGAGACCCTTAATGAATTATGGAAACTACAGAGGGCCGCTAAAATCATTGTATATGTGTGGCTCAGGCACTCACCCAGGTGGCGGTGTCACCGGCCTTCCTGGAAAAAATGCAGCTAGAGAAATTTTAAAAGACGGATAAACTTAAACAGAAGAAGTCTTAGGCTCCAGAGTTGCAAAATAATCTTTTGCCTTTTCAATTACCTTCGGAGCCAACCAAACTGATGAAATTAATGTTGGTATTGCCATAAATGCAAATGAAAGATCAATAACAGCAATGGCGGTCTTCACGGGTATGACTGCAAAGACGACAACAAAGAAAATAATGACCCACTGATAAACTTTTACTCCTTTTTTACCAAATAAAAATTGGGCGCAAGCAGAGCCATAAAATGAGTAAGTAAAGATAGTGCTGGCTCCAAAGCTGACGACACAGGTAAGCAAAATTGCATATCCCACCGGACCTAGAAGAACGCTAAATGCTTCGGCAGTTAATTTAACACCCTCAACACCCGAGCCTATGTTTAACCAAACACCTGAAATAATAATTAACAATGCAGTAGATGTGCACATTATCAAAGTATCAAAAATAGGTCCAAGCATGGCAACTAAGCCTTGTTTGACTGGATTTGAAGTCTTCGCAGCACCATGAACAAGTGACTCTGTTCCTATGCCTGCTTCATTGGAATGAGCACTTCTTTTAACACCCATGATAATTACAGCTATAACACTTCCCCCGGCAACTGCTGAGCCTGTAAAAGCATCTTTGATAATAATTTGAAATGCAGGAATAACCGCGTCAAAATTTAATATTAGAGCAACCATGATAGAGCCAAAATATAAGATGCTCATGAAAGGGACAAGCCATTGAGAAACCTTTGCTATTCTCACCAATCCACCAAAAATTATAGCTCCAGTGATTGCAGCTAAAACTATTCCAGCTATTAAATTAAAATATTTGAAATCAAATACTGGGATGGTTTCAAGCATTTGAACCATTTGATTGCTCTGAAATCCGGGTAAGGCACCAATTAAACCAGCCGCTGCAAAAAAATAGGCCAATGGCATCATAGACTTAGGAAGTGCATTTTTAATAATGTACATAGGTCCGCTACGAACTGTGCCATCCTCATCCACATCTCGATACATGACAGATAAGGTGCAAGTAAAAAATTTAGTTGCTATGCCAACGATTGCAGTCACCCACATCCAAAAAATTACTCCTGGGCCACCATAACCTATGGCGAGAGCAACACCAGAAATATTTCCTAGCCCAATGGTGCCGGATAATGCTGTAGTTAAAGCTTGAAAATGCGTAACTTCTCCAATGTCTTCTTGTTTTGTATGCTTGCCTCTAATTAAGTCGAAAGCATGACGGATATATTTAAAAGGGGTAAGTTTTGAAAAGATAAGAAAGTATATTCCTGCCCCAACCAAAAACGGAGCATTCCACTCCCAAACAAAATCAGAAAATTTAATTATTAATTCAGCAATATGAGATATCAGATTTTCCATGCACTCAATTAGAAAAGTAAAATTCTATTGTAGAACTATCCAAAGTGTTCTGCATGAAAATCTTGAATATCTGGATCAACCAAAGCATCTCTGACTTTGAGTTCTCTATATAAATTTAAAGAGTCTAAGGTTTTGCATCTACTTAGAGCTACATATGCTTGACCAGTAGCAAAAGCTCCGTCCCCTAGGTCTACAGAGCAACTTTCAAGAGTTAAACCTTGAGCCTTGTGGATGGTAACCGCCCAACCTAATTTAAGAGGAAATTGCTTAAAAGATGAGACAACCTCTTCTTCCATTTCATCATTAAATTCGTCATAGACGTATCTAACTTTATTCCATTCTTCCCTTTTAACCTTAAATACTTCTTTTCCAACTTTTACCTTGATCACCTTCTTATTTTTATCCGAACAATCAATCACCACTCCAATTGTGCCATTGACCCACCTTCCATCAGGATCATTTTTAATAAACATGACCTTGGCATCCTCTTTTACACGGAGCTCTCTTGGAGCAGGCAGATCATTTTCATTGAGCTCGCCTTGCTCTTTTGATTTTGCAGCAGTCGCTGGACCATCGATTAAATTCAACATTTCTTCATTGATTTGTTCGGCTCGATATTTTCTTGAAGTAATAATAAGTGATGACTCAGTATCAAATTCTGGATTATGGCAGGTCTGATTAATTTTCTTGATTGAGGCTTCAAGGTTCTGACCAAGACGAACATTATTCAATAAATCATAAAACTCTTTATCATCTTGTTGCCTGAATGAGCTCACCAATTCAAAAAAAGATGGTTTTTCAATGGCTTGAAAATTATCTGCACTAAAAAAATATACCGATTCATATCTTTCAAAAATTGCAGTTTCTTCATTCTCTTTAACTACCGGGGGTAACTGAAATAGATCACCGCAAGCCAGCACATGGATTCCGCCAAATGGTTTGGATGAATTACGATGTATTTGTAATGTCTCAGAAATGGCATCAAGCATGGGCGCTCTAACCATAGAAATTTCATCGATAATGAGTAACTCAAGGTTTTTTAATAATTTTTTAAAGCGTGGATCCTTTGATTCTTGAATCACCGGAAAGGTATCAAAGCCAATTCTAAATGCTGAATTAATAGTACTCCCACCAATATTTAATGCTGCAACCCCGGTTGGGGCAACAACCATTTTTTTAAGTAAACACTCATCTTTCACTCTCTCTATCAGAGTTGTTTTACCCGTTCCAGCTGCACCAGTTAGATAAATAAAATGCTGGGTATCCTCCTCAAGCAATTCCAAGATATCATCCAGAGTACTATCGAAAGCAGATACAGGATTTTCTGAGTTTGATGAGCTCATGCAATAAAAAATAGGAGAAATTTATAAAAATATTTTAACAGTTACTATAATAATCATGGAGATTAAAATACAAAAAATATGCATGAGTTTACCCATAGAATAGCCGAACTTGATGATATTCCAGCTATCCAAAAGTTGATGAAACTATCAATCACCCAACTCTTGGGGCCATTACTTAATTCTGATCAATTAGAGGCTTCATTCGATAGCATGGGGCTAGATGATCAACTTATTAAAGATCAAACTTATTTTATGATCTTCAGTGATACAAATTTTGTTGGATGTGGTGGATGGAGCAACAGAGAGACTTTATTTGGTGGCAATCATACGCCCAATAGAGATGATAAGTTTCTTAATCCGACTTCAGATTCAGCTCGAATTAGAGCTATGTATACTCATCCTAACTGGATAAGAATGGGTGTTGGTTCTCTAGTAATGAGTTTAGGAGAGCAAGCTGCAAAAAATTTGGGTTTTAAAAAATGTGAATTGATGGCTACTCAATCGGGCAAACTGCTTTATGAAACCCAGGGATACAAACCTATTGAAAGCATCCTCTATGAGGCAAATTCGGGTAAAACTGTTCCAATGGTTAGAATGGAAAAGGATATATAAAACTGGCGGAGAGTGAGGGATTCGAACCCTCGATACAGTATACCCATATACCTCCTTAGCAGGGAGGCGCTTTCGACCACTCAGCCAACTCTCCGATTTTGGACAAGGATTATAACGCTTTAAAAGAATAAAATAATACTATCTATTAAATTCAATTCGACTGCCAATCGGCAATTGCTCTTTCAAAACCCCATCTTCAAAAACAATCTCGCCATTGATTATTGTATGAACAACAGCAGCAGGAAAAGTATAGTCCATGAACGGAGACCAACCACAATGGTATAAAATATTTTCATTGGTAACCAAAGTGTTTGCACTTAAGTCTACGATAGCAAGGTCAGCAAAAGATCCCTCTCTTATATAACCCCTATCTTTTATTTGAAAGCGCTCAGCAATGTTATGACTGGTTTTTTGAACAATTTGTTCCAGAGTAAATATTCCTTTGTTATAAAAATCTAACAAAACAAGCAATGAATGTTGATTGAGAGGTAGTCCACTTGGAGCTTGTAAATATGGTTGTTGTTTTTCTTCAAGTGTATGGGGAGCATGATCTGTTGCAATAATATCAATCTTATTTTTTTGCACAGCATCTATCAGCGCTAACCTGTCTTGCTCTGATTTAACGCTAGGGTTGCATTTAATAAAATTTCCACGCGTTTCATAATCAGCTTCACTAAAAAATAAGTGATGCACACAGACCTCAGCCGTAATTTTTTTATCTGTTATTTCCCCCTCTGTGAATAATTTCATCTCATCTGCAGTGGTTAAATGCAGAATATGAAGATTTGAGCCATGTTTTGTTGCTAAGTCATAAGCCAATTGTGATGATTTTAGACACGATGCCGCATCTCTTATTCTGGGATGGAACGTTGCATCAATGTCTTCACCGTATTGGGCAATAATTGCCTTCTCATTTTCAATAATGGTTGGAGTGTCTTCGCAATGCGTAACAATATTAACAGGTGCTTCTCTGAATATGGCTTCAAGGGTATCTTGATTATCGACCAGCATGTCTCCAGTTGAAGCCCCCATGAAAACTTTAAGCCCACAAGCAAGGGTGTTATCTAATTGTTTGATTTCATCAATGTTTGTATTGCTTGCACCCATATAAAAGGAGTAATTTGCATGCGATTTAGTTGCTGCAAGATCAAATTTAGCCTGTAAATTCTTTCGATTGGTTGTGGTTGGATTAACATTAGGCATTTCAAAATAACTGGTGACACCTCCTGCTAAGCCTGCTCTGCTTTCGGATTGAATATTGCCTTTGTGTGTAAGACCTGGTTCTCTGAAATGGACCTGATCATCGATTAAACCTGGCAGAATATATTTGCCATCAAGGTCTATTATTTTTTTTGCTTCTGCGTCTATCGAAGAAGAAATTTTTTCAATTCGATCTCCTTTAATAGCAACATCAGATTCATAGATTGACCCTTCATTTACGAGGGTTCCATTTTTTATAATTAGATCGTACATTAGTCTCCTAAATTAAAGGCTTCGTGCAAAGTCTTAACTGCGTCCTCTAATTGCTCTTTAGAAATTACAATTGTAATTTTGATCTCTGAGGTGCTAATCATTTGAATGTTAATACCAGCATCAGCCAAGGCGTTAAATGCTGTACTTGCTATTCCAGCATGTGAACGCATCCCTACACCCACCAACGAAACCTTGCCTATGCCTTCATCAATAATTAACTCATCAAAGGAAATGCCTTGCATTTTTTCTTTTAAAACAGATTCAACTTCAACCCTATCAGAAGTTCCGACAGTAAATGTAAAGTCTGTTTTTCCCGAGACACTAACATTCTGAACAATAACATCTACTTCAATGCCAGCTTCGCTGACTGGACTTAAAATACCAGAGGCAATCCCTGGCGTATCTACCACTCCATGAAGAGTAAACTTAGTCTGATCTGTTTGAGAAGCAATGCCTGTAATAACAGCATCTTCCATTCCATCTTCCTCCTGTAAAATAAGTGTGCCTGAACCTGGCTCAAAGCTTGATAAAACTCTAACTAAAACTTTATATTTATTTGCAAATTCAACAGCGCGTATCTGCATAACTTTAGCACCCTGACCTGCTAGTTCCAACATTTCCTCCATGCTGATTGAGTCAAGTTTTTTTGCATCAGGCACTATTCTAGGATCAGTTGTATAGATGCCATCAACATCGGTGTATATATCACAGCGCTTAGATTTGATTGAGGCTGCTATTGCCACTGCAGTAGTATCGCTGCCACCTCTGCCCATGGTAGTAGTATCACCCTCGTTAGTAACCCCCTGAAATCCAGTAATGATTGGGATATAGCCATCTTCAATGGTTTTAAAAATAATATTTTTATCGAGATCAAGGATCTTTGCGCGTGAAAAATTAGAAGTTGTTTTCATTCCAAATTGAGCAGCTGATAATGATTTAGCCTTAAGACCTAATTGATTCAAGGCAATGGCAACCAATGACGCGCTAACCATCTCGCCAGTTGAAACAAGCGCATCGAATTCTCTTTTATTTGGCTCAGAACCAAAGGATTTAGCTAAATCAATAAGACGATTTGTTTCTCCGCTCATGGCAGAAACAACAACAACTGGGGATGCTTCTTCAGTGGCTGACTTAATTAAATTTGCAACAGCAGTAATCCTATCGGTTGACCCAACAGAAGTGCCGCCAAATTTTAATACTATCGTTTCCATAATTAAGAAGCTTACTAACTAAGCGATGGATTGTACGATATCAGGAATAGAATTAACAAATTCTTTAAAATTTTCAGCCTCGCCTGCGCCTTGGGCAAAATCCTTGCGTCCGCCCCCTTTTCCATTAGTTGCTTTTGCGATTGCTTGAATCACATCATGAGCACTAAGAGATTCTTGAATATCATCTGTTACCCCGCAGACCATAAGCAATTTTGAGTCATGGTGGCTTAAAATTAAAACGCATCTTTCAGATTGACTTTTTTTGGAGCTATCAACCAACTGCCTCAAATCTTGAATGTTTTGCGTGTCTGCTTCAATGAGGACTAAATCAAAGTTATTAATTTTATGAATGACTTCATTAATCTCAACGGAAGATTGATCTTTAATTTTATTTCCTTTTTTAAGAGATTTATTTTCTTTGATTAAATCCTCAACTTTAGAGCTAACCTGAGGAGCCCCAACATTTAATATTCCTTGAACATCTTGAAGTTGAGATCGAATGTCTAGCATTAATTCCACGGCTTTCAAGCCAGTAACGGCTTCAATTCTTCTCACTCCGGAAGAAACACTGGATTCACTTAAAATTGCAAACATCCCAATATCGCCTGTTCTTGATACATGGGTCCCGCCGCAAAGCTCTACCGAGAAACCATCGCCCATTGATAAAACCCTGACTTCATCGTCATATTTTTCTCCAAACATTGCCTCTGCACCAGACGCTATAGCATCCTCAAGCTGCATTAATTCTGTTTTTACCTCAGCATTACTTAGAGTTTGTTGATTAACCAATAATTCTATTTGTTTAAGCTCATCTTTGGTGACAGCCTTGGGATGTGAAAAATCAAAACGTAACTTTGAAGAATCTACCAGGGATCCTTTTTGCTCAACATGATTACCAAGCACATGCTTTAAGGCTGCATGCATCAAATGAGTTGCTGAATGATTAGAAGCTGCATCACTTCTCATCATAGGTGCGACTGAAAGTTTCAAAGTATCATTTAATTTAATTGAGCCCTTTTCCAAATTAACCTTATGGAGAAAAATTTTTCCTTGTTTAATGCAATCCACCACTTGCCCGCTTCCATTAGAACCCGAAAACTCTCCTTGATCCCCAACCTGGCCACCTGACTCTGCGTAAAATGGAGATTGATCCAAGGCAAGAATATATTCTTTTCCTGGAGTTGCAGAATCTACCTGCAGATCATCATCCCATAATCCTAAAACTTTCCCCTCTGCATTTAATCTGTCGTAGCCTAAAAATTGAGTTTCATCAATTGCAGATAGATCTAATTGAGTGCCTTTAAATTTACTGGCTGATTTTGAATTTTTAATTTGCTCTTCCATGCATTTTTTAAAACCCCCTTCATCTAACTCTAAATCTTGTTCACGAGCAATATCTGCAGTTAGATCAAAAGGGAAGCCAAATGTATCATGAAGTTTGAAGACAATTTCGCCAGGGATAACCTTTGAACTCATGCCTGCAATTTCTTTTTCTAAAATTTCAATCCCTTTATCTAAAGTTTCAAGAAACTTATTCTCTTCGTTGTGAATAGTTTCCTCAATATGTTTTTGATTAGATACGAGCATTGGAAAGGCAGATTTCATTTCTTTTACTAATGGTTTCACCAATGCATGCATAAATGGTTCCTTGGCTCCAAGCTTGTATCCATGACGGATAGCTCTTCGCATGATTCTTCTGAGCACATACCCTCTTCCTTCATTAGAAGGTGTGATGCCATCGGCAATTAAAAAGCTAACACTTCTGATATGGTCTGCAATTACTTTATGAGATGGTGCTCCAGGAGACTGAATGGCATCTTCAGAGGCTTGAATAAGGTTTAGAAAAAGATCTGTTTCATAATTTGAATTTACGCCTTGCATCACCGCAGCAACTCGCTCCAAGCCCATGCCGGTATCAACCGATGGTTTGGGTAAAGGTGTTAATTCACCAGCAGCATCTCTATTAAACTGCATGAAAACTAAATTCCAAATTTCTACAAATCTATCTCCATCATCCCCAGGTGATCCTGGAGGTGTGCCTTCATATTGCTCGCCATGATCATAGTAAATTTCAGAGCAAGGCCCACAGGGACCTGTATCACCCATAGACCAGAAGTTATCTTCTTCATCCAGTCGAACAATCCTCTCTGGATCTATGCCAATTTTTGATAGCCATATTTCTGCCGCTTCATCATCTTCTCTGAAGACAGAGATCCATAACTTTTCTTTTTCTAAATTTAATTCATTTGTTAAAAAATTCCATGCCAGTTGAATCGCTTCTTCTTTAAAATAATCGCCAAAGCTAAAATTGCCCAACATTTCAAAAAACGTATGATGTCTGAGGGTATAACCTACATTCTCCAAATCATTATGTTTTCCGCCTGCCCGAATGCATCGCTGAGTTGTTGTTGCTCTTTTATAAGGACGTTTATCAGACCCCAAAAAGACATCTTTAAATTGAACCATACCAGCATTGGTAAATAACAAGGTTTCGTCATTAGCTGGTATCAATGGACTAGACTCAACAACCTCATGATTATTGTTACTGAAGTACTCTAAAAACTTAGCTCTTAGTTCACTTGTTAACATTGCTAAAAATTTCCTCTAAAAAATTAGACATTGCGGTCCACGATCTCATATCACTATCATGATTATAAACTGTTCCCATTTCAATATCGTTAGCTGCAGGATTCGTAAATGCGTGGTATGTATTGCCATAGCTTACAAATTGCCAATCAGCCTCTGATTCTGTCATTTCATTCTGCAAAGCCAGTATCTGATCCGAGGAAACCATGGGATCTTTATCTCCATGTAAAACCAATAATTTAGTGTTTACCTTTTGAAAGGGTTCATCGGATTGATTTAAAAGCCCATGAAAACTAACGCAGCCTGAGAGCTGATACCCTGAGCGAGCGAGCTCTATGGCAGCAAGACCACCAAAACAAAAACCTATCAATGCTATTTTTGATGCATCAACACCATCAATGGTTTTGCCAAACTCAACTGCGCTTATGAGACGTTGTCTAAATAGCTGCCTATCTTGAACAAAGGGCGTAATTAAAGCTTGATTCTCCTCAACACTGGTGCCATTAATACCCCCACCAAAAATATCGATTGATAAAGCTGCATAACCTAAATTATTTAGCGCCACCACTTTATGATCTTCAAACTCAGATCTGCCTTTCCAAGTATGAGCAACCAAAACCAAAGGCGCAGGCAGAGAAGATTCAGGGATGGAGAGATATCCCTCACACTCTGTTGACTCATGAAAATAATTTACTATTCTTCCTGACATTTAGCTAACCTAGCTCGGCCTTATATCTTTTATAGTTTTCAATGTAATGATGGGCATTTAAGGAGGGAATGGCTTGTTCTTCAAGAGTAAGCTCTTTTTTAATTTTAGCTGGAACACCCAATACCATTGACCCATCAGGCACTTCCATGCCCTCTGTAACCAGTGCCTTTGCTCCTATGATGCAATTTTTTCCTATTTTTGCTCCATTAAGAATCACCGCACCAATACCAATAAGGGTGCCATCGCCAATTTCACATCCATGCAGCATTGCCATGTGCCCAACCGTAACAAACTTACCTATTGTGCATGCAAACCCTGGGTCAGTATGTATTACAGAATTATCCTGGATATTCGTACCTTCACCTAAAATAATTGGCTCATTATCTCCTCTAAGAGTGCAATGGAACCAAACACTTGAATCTTTTGCCATTTGCACATCTCCAATAACTGTTGCATCTGGAGCTATCCAAAAATCATCATTTTCAGTGCTTAAAGTTTTATTATTAATATCAATTATCATTTCAATTAACCCTCTAGAATCTCTATATTCGCATCAAAACATACATTTAAAAAGTTTACGGTAATCATTGCGGTTAGACCCCATATTTTTTGATTCTTGATGTTCCAAGTTGGCACTTGCCAAACACTACCTTGTCTTTCAATGCTTTCCCTTTGTATGTTTCTTGAATCAAGTAAAAAATTGAGCGGGACAGTAAATATCTCTTGAATCTCCTCATTGGGCTCAAAGGTTTGAGGCTGATCAACTGAAGCCACAAATGGATTAACCTCTATCTTATGACGGGAGATTAAATAATTTAATTTCCCTAATTCAGTAACATCCTTGCTATTAAGGCTTATTTCTTCATTAGATTCTCTCAAGGCTGTTCCAAAAAGATTTGGATCTGTTTTATCTGCTTTGCCTCCAGGAAAACTCACTTCACCAGAATGAGTTGAAAGATGACTGGAGCGTTGTGTGTAAATTAATTCAGGAGATTCAATAAATTCACCATAATTTAAAATAGCTATTAATACAGAGGCTTGAGGTCTGCCGCTTGGCTTTTCAGAATTATTTAAATTTAGTTTATACTTGATGTCTTCAATCATTGCGTAAGTTTAACTTCTTACGCCATTTAATTCTCTAGGAAAGGAGCACTTTTGAGATATTGTTCAAAATGCGGAAGCGATCAAATTGATTTTAAAGTTCCAGCTGATGATAATTTAAAGCGGTATATTTGCTCTGCTTGTGACTCAATTTTTTACACTAATCCCAATCTCATTGTCGGGACCATATGCATCAAAGATGAGCAAGTGCTTTTATGCAAAAGAAATATAGAACCTCGCTTTGGTCGTTGGACATTGCCTGCTGGTTTTATGGAGAATGCAGAAACTCTTCAGGAGGGAGCGCTTAGAGAAACGAAAGAAGAGACTCAGGCATCACCAAAAATCATTGCCCCTTATACGGCATTTAGCTTGACTCATATCAGTCAAGTCCACTTTTTTTATTTAGCTCAATTGGGCAATGAAAAATTTGGCCCTACTGCAGAAAGCTCTGAAGTAAAACTATTTACTCAAGAAGAAATTCCTTGGGATGAAATTGCATTTCCAACAGTCACCAAAACATTGAAATATTATTTTGATGATATGGATTCGGGTAACTTCCCCTTTAGAGAGGAGGCCCTAAAACTTTGGTAATTAAGAAAAAATTTATGATTCTTGGGTGAATTTATAAGCATTTAAAAAGATTTGCATCCAGGGAGAATACTCCATCCAATCTGATGGCTTCCAAGATAACTGCTGAGATCTAAACACTCTTTCTGGATGAGGCATCATGATGGTTGCTCTACCATCCCTGGATGTAAGACCAGTAATACCCTCAGGAGATCCATTTGGGTTCAATGGATACGATGAAGCCACAGCTCCCTTATTATCAGTAAATTGAACGGCTACCTGATTATGTTTTGAAAGGCTCTGTAAAGTTCCCTCTTTAAATGATGCTCGACCCTCTCCATGTGCAACAGCCACGGGAATTTGCCATCCTTCCATACCATCCAATAAGACTGACTGAGATTGGGTAATAGTAACTTGAGATAAACGTGCTTCAAATTGATCTGATTCATTCCACAAAAACTCAGGCCAATCTTCAGCACCAGGTATTAAATCCTTTAAATTGGATAACATTTGACAACCATTGCACACACCAAAGGTAAAGGTTTCGGCTCGATTAAAAAAGTGTTCAAATGATTCTCTAACTGCATTGTTATAGCTGATACTTGAAGACCAACCGCCTCCAGCTCCAAGCACATCACCATAAGAGAAGCCACCGCAGGCTGCCAAACCCTGAAATTCTAATAACAAACTGGGATTATCAAGCAAATCTTGCATATGAACATCTAAAGCCTCAAACCCGGCTAACATAAAAGCAGCAGCCATTTCATTTTGACCATTAACTCCTTGCTCTCTAAAAATTGCTACCTTGGGCCTTAAATTTTTATTGAATGCCGGCAATTGATCAGAAAATTGAAAATTATCTATAGCCACTAACCCCTGATCATCAAACCTTTCAATTAAATCATGCTCCTCTTTTGCGCTAACTGGATTATCTCTACTGGACTTAATTGAGTAGGAAGTTTCGCTCCAGATTTTCTCTAAATTGACTACTGACTGAGAAAATTCAATATTATGGTTTGATGAAATTACCACCTGCGCATCAGATCTATGAGTAGCGCATTTTCGATATTGAATATTGTTTTGTTTTAAAAACTCAAGGGCGTCAATCTCAAATTCACTTTGAAACTGAATGACTACCCCTGTTTCTTCGGCGAAGAGATATTGAATCATGCTCTTCTTTTGAAAGTTCTCTGGAATAAATATTTCTATCCCTAACTTATTGGTAAAAGATAGTTCTGTGATGGTGGTAAATAATCCTCCATCAGAAACATCATGCAATGCAACGATCCAGCCTCGCACAATCAACTCTTGAATTGAATGGAAGAGGTTGTTAAATAATTCAACATCATCAATATCAGGAACCTCTTGAATGCTTGAGGAGGTAACCTCTTCAAGGATTGAACCACCCAATCTACATTGGTTATTTAAAAATAAATGGTATAAATTTTGTGAACCGCTCTCTTTAAATTCAGTGGTCACTCCTAATGAAACATCTTCAACTGGAGCCATGGCAGTAATAACACCAGACAAAGGGCTCTTAACCTCATACTCTTCGTCACCTTCATTCCATTTGGTTCTCATAGATAAAGAATCTTTGCCGACTGGTATAGCTACACCGAGCTCAATACACATGTTTGATAATGCCTCAACCCCCAAAAGTAAAGCATAATTATCCTCTTCGTCTCCACATGCAGCCATCCAATTTGCAGACAACCTTACCAGATCCAAACTCTTAATCGGAACAGAGCATAAGTTCATTAATGCTTCAGCCAAAGCCATTCTTAGTGAGGCTGCTGGGTTTTTAACTGCTAGCGTTGGCTTTTCTCCAATTGATAAAGCATCTCCTTCATTGCTAAGAAATGATTTAGTAGACATTGCATAATTTGAAGTAGGCACTTGATATCTGCCCACCAACTGATCTCGAGCAACCAGCCCGCCAACCGTTCTATCACCAATAGTAATTAAAAAAGATTTTGAAGCTACAGATGGATGCGACAGCACTCTCTGAATTAACTCAGGTAAATCTAAATCATAATTGTAAGAGTCAGTTGCTTGGTTAATTTTTGGATTATCAAGGACCATATTTGAAATAGGCAAATCACCAAATAACATTGATAAAGGAACTTGCACAGGATATTCATCTCTCTCGGGGTCATAAACCTCTACTGCATTAGATAAGGTTGTTTGCCCAACAAAAGCAACAGGGCATCTCTCACGTCGACATATATTTTCAAATATATCTTTATTAGATTTTTTAATTGCTAAAACGTATCGCTCTTGAGACTCATTGGACCAAACTTCCATTGGGGAAAGGCTAAGGTCAGCAACAGGTATCTTACTCAAGTCTATGGCAACACCTAAATTGCAGTCTTTAGCTAATTCTGGAATTGCATTTGAAAGTCCACCAGCACCAACATCATGAATAAATTCAATAAGATTAGGAGATTCAAATGCGCATTGGTTGATAACTTCTTGGCATCTTCTTTCCATTTCAGCATTTTCTCTTTGCACAGAAGCAAAATCTAAATCTTCATCACTTTCCCCAGATGACATAGATGAAGCAGCCCCGCCACCTAATCCTATAAGCATTGAGGGACCACCCAAAACAACTACCAAATCATTGGCTTCAATAGGATTTTTAATGCTATTTCTATCTTTTACCTCTCCAATACCGCCGGCCAGCATAATTGGCTTGTGATATCCGTAAGCCTGATTGTGAACAAAGGGCTGTTCAAAGACTCTAAAGTAACCGACAGTACTTGGTCGACCAAATTCATTGTTAAATGCAGCGGCGCCAATTGGTCCTTCTGTCATGATTTGAAGTGGTGAAGCAATTCTTGAAGGCTTATATGAAATCCCTTCCCAAGCACGGGGGAAGTCTTTTAATCTAAGGTTGGAAACATTAAATCCCACCAATCCCATTTTAGGTTTTGCACCAGAACCTGTGGCTCCCTCATCTCTTATCTCTCCCCCAGATCCAGTAGCTGCTCCAGGAAATGGAGAAATGGCAGTAGGATGATTATGTGTTTCAACTTTTAAAGTTGAGTTTATTTTTTCAGAGGAAAAGCTGTAATTATTTTTTAAATTTCTATTGAGCGTCATTACGTCAACTCCTGCAATAACAGCAGCATTATCCTTATAGGCTGAAATTAAGTCTGGTTTATTGCCTTTGCTTGTCTTTTTAATAAGATCAAATAAAGATTCTTCTTGAACCGCAGAACCTAATACCCAAGCAGCGTTAAATATTTTATGTCTGCAATGCTCTGAGTTAGCCTGTGCAAACATCATAAGCTCGGCGTCAGTGGGATTACGTTCAGCCGATGAATAGAAATCTACTAAGTAGTTAATTTCTTCATCAGATAATGCTAAACCCAAATCCTGATTTGCTTTAAATAAAGGATCACTAGCGGATATAGAAGTATCAATATGTATTAAAGGTTTTCTTTTTGGAGCGGCGCCAAGTGATGCAATATCCTTTTCGCTCATAAAAACCTCTTGAGTCATTCGATCAAATAAACATGACAAATCTAAATCTTTAACATGGATATTTTCATTAATAAAATAGCCAAAATACTTTTCAAGACTTAAGACTCCTTCAATACCAACATTGGTAATTATTTCGCTTGTCTTAGACGCCCATGGGCTAAGAGTTCCAGACCTTGGACCAATAAAAAAACTAGGAAGCTCATGAGGCTCATCTGCTCTTAATAACTCAAATAGTTTCGCATGATCATCAAAACCTTGACTTACATCTACTGAGTAAAATTCAAAACTATTCAGCTCAATAGAAGAATTATTATTAATGAGCTTGATATCTGCGCTGAGAGATGAAATTTTAGACGGCGAAAAACTAGAGGGGCCTTGAAGTAGCAAGTTAAGATTTTTTGACACTAGCTCTCTAGTAAAATATTGTAATAATTAATTATAAGGATGTTTAAAATTAAAAAAATAAAAACAATGCAATTCCTTGCAAAAAACTTAACAATTTTCATCCTAATGTCTGGTCTTTATGCTTGCACAAAGGAGCCTATAAATACACCAGTAGCAGTTTACTGCAATCTTATTAACGAAAAATTATATTCCTTCTCAAGGCTAAGTGATTTTGAGAAAAAGAAATTTGATGAGCTAAAAAAATCAAGATTTCTAAAATTTAAGGGTGATTTTGTTGAGGCTGCGCAAACATTTGATATTGAATGGGAGCTCCTAGCTGCTGTTGCATTTCAAGAATCTCAATGGAATCCAAAAGCACGCTCAGCAACGCAAGTTAAAGGCATGATGATGTTAACACTTCCTACTGCGGCATCTGTGGGTGTCACAAATAGACTTGACCCGATTCAAAGTATATATGGAGGCGCGCAATACCTCTCAGATCTAAAAGCAAGCACAAACTTTGGAACGTCCTCTGGCGACAAAATTGCTTTTGTATTAGCGTCATATAATTTAGGCACTACCAATGTAAAAAATGCTATCGATGCTATAAATAAAAAAACTGTTGAGGTAACTTGGTTAGATCTAGAAGAGTATTTGCTTAATTTGAAGACCTCAATGGATTCAGAGAATTATTCAAGAGGCCAACAAACCGTTGATTTTGTAGAAAGAGTTAGGGATTATTATTATCTTTTGTTAGCTCAAAATTGCGAAGAAAATTAGCATCAAGAATTAAGAAGTTGCCATTTAAGATTTTTAATTTGATCCCTGCAAAATGCAGCTTTTTCATACTCAGTTTCTTTTGCATAAATATACATCTGCTCTTCTAGCTTGGTAATTGATATTGAGATCTTGTCTGGTGTTTCACTATTAATTTTAAAGGGTAGTTCTTTTTCAAAGTGCTGAGGTTTTGTTTTCTTTGACTGCTTGGTGACTCGAGCCCCCTCCATGATATCTTTGATATCTTTAACAATTGATGTTGGGGTGATGCCATTCTCTTTATTGTATTTGACTTGAATGTCTCTTCTTCTAGACATCTCATCCATGGCCCTTTGCATGGAGCCTGTGATCTTATCAGCATACAAAATTGCCTTTCCACGAATATTTCTTGCCGCTCGTCCAACAGTTTGAATAAGAGTAACCTCTGATCGTAAAAAACCCTCTTTATCGGCATCTAAGATTGCAACCAAGCTAACCTCAGGAATATCTAAACCTTCCCTTAATAAATTAATTCCAACCAAAACATCAAAATGACCCAACCTTAGATCTCTAATAATTTCAGTTCTCTCTACCGTATCTACATCAGAATGCATGTAGCGCGTTCTAATTCCATTTTCTTCTAAATAGTCTGTTAAATCTTCGGCCATGCGTTTGGTTAAAGTCGTTATTAAAACCCTTTCTTTCAGAGCAGCTCTTTCATTGCATTCACCAATTACATCATCAATTTGAGAGGTTGCAGGTCTAATTTCAATCTCTGGATCAATCAATCCAGTTGGTCTAACCAATAGCTCTGCCATATTGTCACAATGCTCTAATTCATACTTACCAGGAGTGGCAGAAACGTATATTTTTTGAGGTGTTACATCCTCCCATTCTTCAAACCTGAGTGGGCGGTTATCTAAAGCGGATGGCAATCTAAACCCATAATCAACCAGTGTTTCCTTTCGTGATCGGTCGCCTTTGTACATCCCTCCAATTTGAGGAACTGAAACATGCGACTCATCCATAAAGACTATTGCATTTTTAGGCAAATAATCAAAAAGACATGGGGGTGGCTCGCCTGGATTGCGACCTGAAAGATAGCGTGAATAATTCTCGATGCCTTGACAATAACCAAGCTCTTGCATCATTTCTAAATCGTAAGTTGTTCTCTCTTGCAATCTTTGAGCCTCAACCAATTTATTATTTGCTTGTAAGAATTTAATTCTTTCTTTCAACTCCTCCCGAACGGTTTTAAGGCAATCTAGGACCGTCTCTTTTGGTGTCACGTAATGCGTTTTTGGATAAACCGTCGCTCGAGGAGTTTCATTAATGACTTCTCCAGTTAATGGATCAATCCATAATAGACGCTCTACTTCATCTCCAAATAATTCAATTCTCAGAGCATCTCTATCTGAATCAGCGGGGTAAATATCAATTACATCACCTCTAACCCTAAAAGTTGCACGCCTAAAATCAATATCATTTCGGGTATATTGCATCGAAGATAAGCGACGCAAAATAGTTCTTTGATCGATTGTTTCACCTCTATCTAAATGGAGGATCATATTTAGGTAGGATTCAGGAGCGCCTAAGCCATATATTGCTGATACAGTAGCAACAACAATAGTATCATTTCGTTCGAGCAATGCTTTGGTTGCAGAAAGACGCATTTGTTCAATATGCTCATTCACAGATGCATCTTTAGCGATGTAAGTATCTGAAGTTGGCACATAGGCTTCAGGCTGATAGTAATCATAATAAGAAACAAAGTATTCAACGGAATTTTTAGGAAAGAAATCTTTAAGCTCTCCATATAATTGAGCTGCTAAGGTCTTATTAGGGGCCATAACTACCGCAGGCCTTTGAGTTGATTCAATAATTTTAGCCATTGTGTAAGTCTTGCCCGAACCTGTTACACCAAGTAAAACTTGATGTAATAACCCATCATTTAAACCATTAACCAGAGTTTCTATTGCTTTTGGTTGACTCCCTGCAGGCTCAAACGGAGATGTAACGGTTAAATTTTTTGTCATTATCTTGTTTTACTTTATGAATTTTAATTTATAATTCTCAACTTGTTCCCTGATAGCTCAGCGGTAGAGCAGTTGACTGTTAATCAATTGGTCCGTGGTTCGATCCCACGTCAGGGAGCCATTCTTTTAGCCAATCCTCGATTTTAATCTATTTACCCTACTCATGCATGGT
>CAYVYQ010000001.1:50307-52298 GCA_964455855.1 uncultured Gammaproteobacteria bacterium | reverse complement strand
TGTGATGTGCCTCCAATTTATGTTTCTGGTCTTGGGCCTGGAATGGCAAGAATCGCTGGTGAGGTAGCTGATGGATTGTTGCTTCATCCTATGTGCTCACCAAAATATATCAATGATATTATTTTGCCAGCAGTAGCTGAAGGAGCAAAAAGATCAAACAGAGATCCAAGAGAATGTGAACTACTTTGGGGTGGCTTTATTGCCACTGGTGAAACAGAGGAAGACCTTAAAACAGCGAAAAGAAATGTTGCTGCAAGGATTAGTTTTTATGCTTCAACTAGGACCTACAGACCTGCGCTTGAGTTTCATGGATGGGGAGATATAAATGAAGCTCTTCATAAATTATCTATTGAAGGAAAATGGGAAGAAATGTTTGCTCTCGTAACTGATGATATGGTTGAAACCCTCGGTTTTTGCGGAACAGGCGTTGAGGTTGCAAATGCGCTCAAAAATAACCTCGGCCCAATATGCAGTGCGGCTATGTGGAATGAGGTTGAGCATTTAGGCACTGACCATTCTAAAGATGAGCATGTTGCTAACTTAATTCAAATTGCTAAGGCTTAAATGCCCTCATTTCTAACTCATAATTTTTCTGAACTTCCAGAAGAATTTTACACACTCCAAGATTGGCAAGGGTTTAATAATCCCAAAATAGTTATTGAAAACCATGTTATGAAAAAGGCCCTTGGCATGGAGGATACAGATCATCAAGAGCTTTTAAAAATTTTTAATGGCACAAGAAAAATTGATTCATTAAAGCCATTGTCTATGGTTTACTCAGGGCATCAATTTGGTCAGTATGTAGAACAACTTGGTGACGGAAGAGGATTGCTTTTTGCGCAGATAAACTCAAATGAAGGGTTATTAGATATCCATCTAAAAGGTGCTGGTAAAACTCCTTATTCTCGCTTTGGAGATGGCCGAGCTGTTCTAAGATCCGTAATAAGAGAGTACTTGTGTGGTGAAGCAATGCATGCACTTTCTATTCCTACATCAAGAGCCTTAATGATTATTGGCAGTGATGAGATGGTAATAAGAGAAAAAAGTGAGTCTGCTGCAATGCTTGTAAGAACTTCAAAAACTCATATCAGATTTGGAAGTTTTGAATACTTTCACTACAACAATAAACCTGAGCATGTTAAAGCACTGGCAGATTTTTGTATTGATTCTTATCCTCAATATTTCTCTAGAACTACAAATGCATATGAAGATTTTTTTAGAGTAATCGTCAAGGAAACAGCAAATATGATTGCTCACTGGCAAGCCTGCGGCTTCAATCATGGAGTAATGAATACTGACAATATGAGCATTTTAGGGGAGACGTTTGATTACGGTCCTTACGGTTTTATGGAAGATTACAATCCAAACCATGTATGCAATCATTCTGATCATCAGGGTAGGTATGCATTCAAAAATCAACCTTATATTGGGTTATGGAATTGTTCTGCATTGGGGCATGCCCTATCCTCGCTGATCTCTGAGGAGAGTCAAGGTGAGATTCTGCAAACCTATGAAGCAATCTTTCAAGACACTTTGGCCGAACTCTATCGAAAAAAACTAGGTCTAGACCTAGCAAAGCCTGAGGATGCTACTTTAATTCAAGGTCTATTAGATATTATGGAATCTGAAAAGCTAGATTACACAAATACTTTTAGAAATCTCACGCAAGCCCTAGCTGAAGAAAATTCTCCAGAGCTGCAGTCAGAAATTTCAAAAAGCTGGGTTGTCTCTTTTCTAGAAAGACATTCAAAGGAAACCTTATCTAAAGACAAAAGATTGAAGCTAATGAACCAGGTTAATCCAAAATTCATTTTGAGAAATTATATGGCACAAGAAGCAATTGAGGCAGCGGAAGTAAATGATTCTTCCAAACTTGAAACTTTAATGATTGTTATAACCCAGCCTTATGAAGAGCTAATAGAGCATGAGAAGTTTGCGAATAAATCTCCGATATGGGCAAAAGATTTAGAGATTTCTTGTTCTTCTTAAGC
>CAYVYQ010000001.1:0-50207 GCA_964455855.1 uncultured Gammaproteobacteria bacterium | reverse complement strand
GTTCTGTGATGAAAAAATTAAATGTCTTAAAATTTAGTAGCATGCTTTCTATCTTAGTATTAATCTCCAGCTGCAATATTCCTTTGGTACCGTTTATCTAAAGTAATTTTTTATCTCTACTTCAGAGATCTAAGAGAATTAAAAAAATCTAAATTAATAGATTCGTCTAGGTCCACTATATCTTGATAAGAATAAGCATTGAAATCATGCCTTGGGGGATGGTTGGCTCTTAGGGCTTTAAACCCATCAGCAAGATTGTGAGTTGAAATATCCTTAAATTCATTAGAGATAGCACATAAATCTAACTCACTTTTGAACATAGCCAAGGGAAATCCATGAGCATGCATATCACGAACAATATTTTCTAACCCATGAGGCCAATTCATTAATTGATTATTGGTCGAACCGCTATCTTTAAGACAATTAAATGTTTTCGCGCATTCTAAAGCAATTACACCCGTACCGTTCATTTTGCCTTCAATGCTGTAGCCAGCTATGTGAGGCGTTGAGATAAATGCATTTTGGATAGTAGTTTTGGATGGAATTGGCTCATCTACCCATACATCAGCAACATAAATTAAGTTATTAGATTCTGTGATTAATTTCTCGCAAACAACCCCTCCTCTGGATGTATTGATCAAGATTTTATCTTTTAAAAAGCTGCTGTGTGATTGATTCAGCAGGCGTCTTGTTGGATAAATACCTTCTGTAGAAAATGGAACATGAATTGTTAAAAGGTCACATGCCAATACTTTTTCCATAGTAACCAAGTGGCTGTCTTCTAATAAAGGGTCGTAAGCGTAAACCTCAATATTAAGAGCCGATAGTAATTTATACAGCCTTTTACCTATATTGCCATATCCAATGATTCCAATGCTTTGTCGAACACTGAAAAGGCCCTCTTGAATTAGCTCTCCTATAGCAGCCATAACATAATGGATAACGCTAAATGCATTACAGCCTGGAGCGTGTGACCATGAAATATTTTGAGCATCTAAATATTCAATATCTAGGTGATCTATTCCTGCAGTTGCTGAGCCAACAAACTTGATTGACGAATGGTCACATAACTTTTTGTCTACCTGTATAGTTGATCGAACTAAGAGAGCGTCAACGTCTTTCAGATCATTTGAAGTGAGCTCATCATATACAAAATTTTCCAGCGAATACTCATCAGCAAAAAACTCAGACAATTTTTGCTTAATATTTGGAATTTGTGAATCTGAGAAGATCTTAATCAATGGGTCTTATCTCTCCAGACAATACTTTTAATCCATCCCCACAGAGTATTATTTCCAAGTGAGTATTGATCAAGCAAATCAAAGTCATGAGCTAATTTTATGGGATCTTTAAAAAAATCTTTTCTAGTAATGAATTCACCCTCATCTAGATTTCGAATAAATGTCGCAGGATTGCCTGCATAAATTGTATTATTTGGAATATCTTTTGTAACAACTGATCGAGCTCCAATAATGCTATTTGCTCCAATCCTGACACCTTTGCATATCATTGCATCTTCACCAACCCAAACATTTTCTTCAAGAACAACAGGCTTTGGATCGCCAACAACTTTTGTTCTATCATAAATTCCATGCCAATCAGCATCAGTAATGCATGCACCGTGACCAAACATGCATGAATCTCCGATTGAGATTTTGTCAGCAGCCATAATTCGAACTCCGGGAGAAATTAATACATAGCTCCCAATATCAACTTCACCATTCCATTCCCCAGCATCCCAGCTTGTTATTTGAATGTAATCATCAGGAGCAGAAATAAATGTAGGAAAATCGCCAACAGAAATATTTGACCCAAATAACTTAATAAATTGAGGTTTAAAAAATACCGTTCCCTTTCCAAGATGTTTAAATTGCGGTCTAACAAAGTGATTTACGTAACGCGCAGTTAGCTTAGAAATAATTTTTTTTAGCCAATATGGCCGACTATCTTTTCTAATTTTATTTCTCCATTTTAGGATGATTCTTATATGATAAAGTACCGAGAAATTTCTGGGTTTATTTTTTTGAAAAAATTACTAAAAGAGCTAAAGCAACTGCTAAAAATAGGCATACCAATCTATGGATCTCAAATTTCATATATGGGGATGGGAGTTACAGATACTATTGTTGCTGGTCGAGCAAGTGCGCTTGATTTATCCGGATTAGCAATAGGTAATGCTCTATCCATGCCTTTTTATTTTCTTCTTGGCGGTTGTTTGTTTGCGGTAACTCCCATAGTTGCCCAGCTATTCGGAGCAAAAAAATATGAAGAAATTGGACAAAAGGTTCGAGAAATACTGTGGGTTAGTATAGCGCTGGGTTTAATAGGTTTTATTCTATATAGAAATCTAAGCTTTTTTATTCCTTACTTTGATATTGAAGAAAATATTGCTCAAATTTCGGATGGATATTTAAAAGCCATGTCATTTGGTTTTGTGGCCAACATGCTATTTACATGTCTTCGTTGCTACAGTGAAGGTATGGGCCTGACTCTTCCAGTTTTTTGGGTTGCATTTATTGGCATGATATTAAATATTCCTCTTGATATCATTTTTGTCTATGGATATTTTGGAATACCTCCCATGGGTGGAGTTGGCTGTGGAATTGCAACTTCAATAAATATAATTATTGGTTTGTTTGTTTTGATACTGGTGATTCTTAAGAAAAAAGAATATGAACCAACAAAATTATTTTCAAAATTTTCTGGACCTAATACTGACACCACAAAAGAAGCGCTTAAATTAGGCGTACCTATTGGATTTGGTGTATTTGTAGAATTAAGTATGTTTTCAGGTGCAGCATTGATATTAGGATCGCTTGGGGCAACTGTAATTAGTGCACATACAGTAGCAATAAATATAGCGAGTGTTTTGTTTATATTGCCATTATCTTTTGGGTTAGCTGCTGCGACAAGAATAGGTAATCTGGTTGGTGAAAAAGAACTACGGAAAGCTAAATATGCCTCTCACATCGCCATATTGATTTGCTTGGTTGGCGCAATTGTAAATACAGCAATAATTCTCTCTTTTAGAGAGGCTCTTGTTTCGCTTTATTCAGAAGATTTAGCTGTTATAGCAATAGCAATAAATCTACTGCTTTTTGCCGCAATCTTTCAGATTCCTGATGGAATGCAAATGGGTGCTTTGGGAAGCTTAAGAGGCTATAAAGATACTTTTGCTCCAATGCTAATGTTAATTTTAACCTATTGGTTTATTGCCTTACCTGCTGGATATTACTTAACTTACTATGGTTTATTTGGTGATGCTTTAGGCCCTGCTGGTATTTGGATAGGAATGATTACTGGGCTCACAGCATTTGCAGGTTTAATTATTCCAAGACTTAATTATATTGCTAATAAATTTATAACTAAATCTAGCTCAATACTTCCTTAGCCTTTGCTCCAATTTGGAGTAAATTTTCAGCTATGTGAACTCCGCATTCTTCTAGTTTTTTTATTTTATCTGCAGCGGTACCCTTGCCACCTGCAATTATTGCGCCTGCATGCCCCATCCTCTTTCCTGCTGGCGCTGTTTGACCTGCTATATAAGAAATGACAGGTTTAGAAACATTTTCTTTAATATAATCAGCTGCTTCTTCTTCAGCGGTTCCTCCAATTTCACCTACCATGACAATTGCTTTAGTCTGCTCGTCCTCTTGCATCATTTTTAAAACGTCAATAAAGGAGGTTCCTGGTATTGGATCTCCTCCAATACCAACGCATGTGCTTTGACCAAGACCTAGATCAGTTGTTTGTTTCACTGCTTCATAGGTCAAGGTACCAGATCTAGAGATAATTCCAACTGAGCCTTTCTTGTGAATACTGCCCGGCATTATTCCCAATTTTGCTTCACCTGGAGTTATTATTCCTGGACAGTTAGGACCAATTAAGGTGATTCCCAGTTCATCAATTCTCTTTTTTACAATAAGCATATCCAGAGTTGGCACGCCTTCAGTAATACAAATTATTAATTTAATTCCAGCATCAGCAGCTTCTAAAATTGAGTCTTTGCAAAATTGCGCTGGAACAAAAATAATTGAAGCATTCGGCTGAACTGCTTCCATAGCCTCATGAACTGAATTAAACACAGGAGCGCCTAAATGCTCTTGCCCTCCTTTGCCTGGAGTAACTCCTCCAACAATATTTGTTCCATATTCTATTGACTGCTCTGAATGCAAGGTCGCTTGCGAGCCTGTGAAACCTTGGACTAAAAGACGTGTATTCTTATCTACTAATATACTCATTTGCTTAACTCCACAGCTTTCTTAGCTGCATCTTCAAGATTATTTAGACTAACAATTTCTGCATTAGATTCCGCAAGAATACTGCTACCAATATCTGCATTATTTCCTTCCAATCTTACAACTACTGGAATTGAAACACCGACCTCTTCAATTGCAGCAAGAATACCCTCGGCAATAAGGTCACATCTAACAATGCCGCCAAATATATTTACCAAAACCACTTTGACCTCTGGATCAGCTAAAATTAATTTGAAGGCCTTGGAAACCCTTTCTTGAGTGGCTGTACCACCCACATCAAGGAAATTAGCTGGAGATCCACCAAAGTATTTAATGGTATCCATTGTTCCCATTGCTAGCCCTGCACCATTTACCATGCAACCAATATTTCCGTCCAAAGAAACATAACTCAAATCATTCATTGCAGCCTCTGATTCCCGAGGATCTTCCTGAGAAGGATCATGCATAGCTTGAATTTCTGGTTGTCGATAAACTGCATTTGAATCAATATTAATCTTTGCATCTAGGCAATGCAGTTTTCCGCCCTGAGTGATGACCAATGGGTTTATCTCAAGCAAACTAAGATCATGAGTAAGAAATAAATCTGTTAATTGTGGAAGCATTTTTGAAAATTGCTTTGACTGCTCATTGTTCAGGCCTAAAACCTTTGAAATTTTTCTTGATTGAAAGCCCATAGGTCCTGTTAAAGGATCAATAGGTTCGTAGATGATTTTTTCTGGTGTATTTTCAGCCACTTCTTCAATATTAACTCCCCCTTCGCTCGAGCCTATGAAAACTATTCTTTTTGTTCCCCTATCTACAACAGCGCTAAGATATAGCTCTTTTGCGATATCAGTACACTCTTCAATTAAAATTGAATTCACAAGCTGACCATTAGAATCTGTTTGATATGTGATCAGCCTTTTGCCAAGCCAATGATTAGCAAAATCTAGCGCTTCTTCAGGTGTATTCACAAGCTTAACACCTCCAGCCTTACCTCTTCCGCCAGCATGCACTTGCGCTTTAACAACCCATTTGTTGCCTCCAATATCTCTGCATGCATTTACCACATCATCTGCAGAGGTAATTATCTTGTTTTTTGAAACAGGCAAACCAAACTTTTTAAAAAGCTCTTTTCCTTGATACTCATGAAGATTCATTTTTTTCTATTTCCTATATGTATTGCCTGTCCGTTTACTGCCAATGCTGCCTCATGCAACGCCTCTGAAACTGTTGGGTGACTAAAAATAGTTAAACCAAGATCTTCTGCGCTAGCTCCAAACTCCATAGCAACAACTCCTTGCTGAACAATATCTGCAGCTGAAGGTCCAAATGCATGAACGCCCAGTATTGTATCTGTTTTTTTATCAGCTATAACTTTTATAAATCCTGTGCTTTCCCCTGAAGCCAATGCTCTTCCGCTTGCTGCAAAAGGAAAAGATCCTGTTTTAAATTCTATGCCTGCTGCAGAAAGATCTTCTTCAGTTTGTCCAACCCAAGCAACCTCAGGATGAGTGTATATAACAGATGGCACTAGATCATATTCCATTTCTGCGTGCTTGCCAGCAATTCTTTCAACAACCATGATGCCTTCCTCAGAGGCTTTATGAGCCAACATTGGACCTCTAACAACATCACCAACCGCCCAAATGTTTTGAACATTAGTTTCACAAAAATCATTAACAGGAATAAAGCCTTTTTCATCAATGGATAGACCACAATTTTTATCAAGAAGATTCTCTGTGTTTGGCCTTCTACCAACGGCAACAATTAACTTATCAACTTTCAGTTCAGTAGTAGTGCCATTATTTTCGTAAGTCACTGTGATATCTTTTTTATTTGATAATGCGGATGTAACTTTGCATCCCAAATTAATATTTAATCCCTGTTTGTTAAATTCTTTTAAAACATCTTTGGCAATTCTTTTGTCAGCCATTGGCAAAAATTCGTCCATAGCCTCAAGCACTGTGACCTCTGAACCCAGCCTAGACCAAACACTCCCTAACTCCAATCCAATTACTCCAGCACCAATGATTCCTAATTTCTTTGGAACAGAATCAAATTCTAACGCTCCAGTACTATCAACAATATTTTTATTATTGACTTCCGCTACTGAGATATTAATCGGAGATGATCCGGTGGCTATGACAATATTCTTTGTTTCAAGAGTTTGCGAACCATCCTTAGAGGTAACCTCAATGTGAGTTGAATCAATAATTTTTGCATGACCGAGAATTTGAGTGACTTTATTAGCTTTGAAAAGCCCTGTAACACCCGCTGTTAATTGGGTAACAATTTTATTTTTTCTTTCCATCATTTTGGCGATATCTAGCTTAGGTTTAGATACCTCAATACCATGATTCGAAAAATGATTTGTTGCATCTGAATATCTGTGGGATGAATCCAGCAATGCTTTTGAGGGAATACATCCAACATTTAAACACGTGCCGCCCAGTTGAGAGTTTCCATCTGCATCAAATGATTTTTCAATACAAGCTGTTTTTAGTCCTAACTGAGAAGCTCTAATTGCAGCAACATATCCTGCAGGCCCACTTCCAATTACAATAACGTCATACATTTTTATGCCTCATAAATTTAAAAGAAGTTTTTCAGGAGATTCTAATTGATCTTTTATAGCAATCAGAAATGCCACAGCCTCCTTCCCATCTAGCAGTCTGTGATCATAACTTAACGCTAGATACATCATAGGTCGAATAACCACTTCTCCATCTATGGCCACAGGCCTATCCTGAATAGTATGCATGCCCAAAATAGCAGTCTGAGGAGCATTTAAAATTGGAGTAGATAGCAAGGATCCAAAAACACCCCCATTTGAGATAGTAAAAGTGCCTCCTTGCATTTCAGCTATTGAAAGCTTTCCATTCTTAGCTTTGTCAGAATAATCTAAGATTGATTTTTCAACATCTGGTATGCGTAGGCTATCTGCATCTCTTATCACCGGAACTACAAGACCTCTTTCTGTAGAGACAGCTACACCGACATCCTGATAGCCATGATAAACAATATCACTTCCGTCAATAGACGCATTAACAACAGGAAACTTCTTCAGAGCTTGAACTGCTGCCAGAACAAAGAAACCCATAAAGCCAAGCTTGACGCCATGTTCAGCAAAGAAATCTTCGCCATATTTGGCTCTAAGATCTTTAATTGGCTTTAGATCAACTTCATTAAAAGTTGTCAGCATTGCTGTTTCTTGTTTTACACTCAATAATCTATTGGCTATCGTTGAGCGCAACCTGGACATCGGAACCCTCTCCTCTAATCTATCGGCTGAAGATGCAACCGCTGAAACAGAAGCAGGAGAATGAATCTCCTTCATAGTCTTTGTTTCTGTCTTACCCTCTATTGATTCATCAAGATGATTTACAACATCTGCTTTGGTAATCCTTCCATCTTTTCCAGATCCATCAATGCTCTTCTCATCTAAATCATGTTCTTTTAATAATTTTTTTACTGCCGGTCCATTTGCTTTAGTCTTAACCTTGCTAGGTTGAATACTATCCACTTTATTTAACTCGCTATCTGCAGGAGTATCTTTTTCAGTTATTGTTTTAACTTGATCCCTCTCTTCAAACTCTGCTATTAACTCCGCACTTAAAACAATCTCACCAGCTGGCTTTAAAACTTTAGAAATAACCCCATCAAAAGGGGCAACGACCTCTAGGACAACTTTATCAGTTTCAATTTCAGCAATAACTTCATCTTGTTTAACAAGCTCGCCTTCTTTCTTAACCCAGTTTGCAATAGTTCCGTCTGCAACAGATTCTGGGAATGTTGGAGATTTGATTTCAATTGACATAATTATTTCTCTAGGATGTTAAAGCTTCAATTACTAAAGCTTCTTGTTGTTGGTTGTGTAATTTATTTAGGCCGACTGCTGGTGCTGCTGATGCCTTCCTACTAACTAATTGTATTTCAGCGGAATTAATCCTATCTAAAACGATTTGCAATCTGTGACGATGGCTGAACCAGGCTCCCTGATTGCTGGGTTCCTCCTGACACCAAATAAATTGTTTTACATTCGCATAAGGCCTAATAAGTTTCTCAAGAGTGTCATACGGAAATGGATACAATTGCTCGATTCTTAATAAAGCTATATTTGTAATTCCAAGCTCTTTTCTTTTAGATTCCAAGTCGTAATAAACCTTTCCGGAACACATGATGATTTTCTCTACCAGTGCAGGGTTTGTGTGGAAATCATCAATTACATACTCAAAAGATCCCTCAGTAAGATTATTAATGGAGGAAACAGCCTGAGGATTTCTTAGTAAACTTTTTGGAGAAATAACAATCAATGGCCTTCTCATTTTTCGAATTGTTTGCAATCTTAGCAAATGATAAATCTGAGCAGGTGTGCTTGGAACGCATACCTGGATATTTTCATTTGCACACAATTGTAAAAACCTCTCCAGTCTTGCGCTGCTGTGCTCCGGCCCCTGACCTTCATAACCGTGAGGAAGGAGCATAACTAAACCTGATAACCTCTCCCATTTATGCTCAGCAGAAACAATAAATTGATCTATCACTACCTGAGCTCCATTTACAAAATCTCCAAACTGGGCCTCCCAGATCACAAGCCCAGAGGGTCTGGTAGCTGAATAACCATATTCAAAACCAAGAACCGCCTCTTCAGATAGCAAAGAATCATATATATCAATCGTTGTATTGGCATTATTTGCTATTTTGAGCAATGGCATTGCGCCATCGCCATCTTTTTGATTTAACACCACTGCATGACGATGAGAAAATGTTCCTCTTCTTATATCTTGACCCGAAAACCTAATAGGATAGCCTTGATCCAATAAAGTTGCATATGCCATGTTTTCAGCAAACCCCCAATTTACTGGAACTTTTTCATCTGCCATTTGAAGTCTATCGGTAAAAATCTTTTCTACTTGTCTTTGCAGCACAAAACCCTTTGGAGGTGTAAAAGCTATTTGAGCAAGCTCTTTAAATCTATCTTTGTTAAATGCAGATTCAATTTCAGCATCTCCCCTTTGATTAATATAGGGTGTCCAATCAAACCACATAGATTCATTGGGTTTTGTTGCTAAATTGTGGGCGACAGAGTCCCCATTTTCTATTGTTGATCTGTATTTTTTTTCTATTTCATCACACTCAGTTTGGCTCGTTACTCCTGACAAAATAAGTTGTTCTTGGTATGAGGTTTTAACTGATGGATGATTAGCAATCTTTTGATACATCATTGGTTGAGTGGATGATGGCTCATCTGCCTCATTATGACCTCTCCTTCTGTAACAAAAGAGATCTAGGATAATATCTTTTTTGAAGTTATGCCTATATTCACAAGCCAATTTAGCTGCAAAAACAACCATTTCTGGATCATCTCCATTCACATGCAAAATAGGAGCTTCAATCATTTTTGCTACATCAGTAGCATACTGAGTCGATCTGGAGTCCTCTTCATTAGAAGTGGTAAATCCTATCTGGTTATTTACTATTACATGTATTGTGCCTCCTACTCCATAGCCTCTTGTTTGAGACATTTGAAGGGTCTCCATGACAACCCCTTGACCAGAAAACGAAGCGTCACCATGGATTAAGATTGGTACAACTCGCTCTTTATTCACATCCTGCAGTCTATCTTGCCTACCTCGAACTGATCCTAGAACTACAGGATCAACAATCTCAAGATGCGAAGGATTGTTTGCTAGAGAGACATGCACCTCTCCATTGGGAGTTAATATATTCGATGAAAAACCAAGGTGATATTTTACATCGCCTGAGCTTGCTCCCTCTAACTCAAAATTTTCTTCAAACTCTGTAAAAAGCTCTTTTGGAGATTTTCCTAATACATTCACCAGTAAATTCAACCTTCCTCTATGCGCCATACCAAAACAAATTTGTTCTGCTCCAAATATTCCACAGTTTTGGATCAAACTATCAACCAAGGGAATAAGAGATTCAGCCCCATCAATGCCAAACCTTTTCATACCTGGATATCTAGACGACAAGAATTTTGCAAGACCTTCAGCAGAACTCAAGCGTTTTAAAATATATTTTTTTTCATCTTGATTAAAATTTAATTTACCTAAATTTGGCTCTAGTCTTTTTTGAAACCAAGTCCTCTCAGCAAGCGATGAAATATAGTTATACTCGATTCCTAAAGTACCGCAATATATTGCTTCAAGAGCCTCAATAATTTCTGATAAAGTTGCTGATTCCTTGCCTATCATCAAGGTATCTGTTTCAAAGATATCTGAAAGATTTGACTCATCTAAATCATGGAAATTAAGATCAAGATCATCACAGTGACGAACTGGTTTTAAGCCTAATGGATCTAATTGAGCCTTTTGATGGCCTCTATTACGATAGGCCTGTATTAGCTGAATGACTTTAACTTGCTTTGAGTGAGCATTGGTATAAGTGGAGATTGATTGGATTGAAGGATTGACCTCTTCCTCTTTAAACTTATTAATAATTTCTTGATGAGATATCTCTTTTTCAACCCCGTTAATCTTAGGCAACGAGTCAAAATATATTTTCCAATCATCAGGGATTGATGAGGGATTGTCTAAATATGATTCATACAAAGATTCTAAGTATGAACTCTGGGCGCCTGCTGCATGAGAGGTCGACCAGAATGTCTCCATGTTATTCATTTTTATAGATCAACTCACTCCATCAGATACAATAATGTTTTCCTTTTTCTTCTCAGACAACAACATTGACTTGATCTCACCAATTGCATGATTAGGGTTTAAATCTTTCGGACAAACATTCACACAATTCATAATTCCATGACATCTGTAAACACTAAATGGATCAGATAATCCCTCTAGCCTTTCTGCAGTTTTGGTATCCCTTGAATCAGCAATAAATCTATAGGCCTGCAACAAAGCAGCTGGCCCAACAAACTTATCTGGATTCCACCAAAAAGATGGGCAGCTCGTTGAACAGCACGCGCATAAAATGCACTCATATAGACCATCAAGCTTATCCCTCTCGGCTGGAGACTGTAATCTTTCTTGAACTGGGGGCTCAGTTTCATTCTGGAGAAAAGGTTTGATCTTGTCGTATTGCGCATAGAACTCTGTCATATCAACAACCAAGTCACGAATTACTGGCAACCCTGGCAATGGTCTGAGTTCAATTTTATTATTTTTAATTGCTTGAGAGATTGGAGTTATGCATGCAAGCCCATTCTTTCCATTGATATTCATTCCATCTGATCCACAAACTCCTTCTCTGCATGATCTTCTATAAGATATTGAGGAGTCTTGCTCTTTAAGAATATTTAATAATTCAAGAAGCATAATATCCTTCTCAGGTTTTTGTAGAGTGTAGGTTTGGGTATAAGGAAACTTATCGGTTTCTGGGTTGTATCTATAAATATTTACGTCAATCATATTTTAATCTCAAATAAAATTAATATGTTCTTACCTTTGGTTCAAAAGTATCCACTTGAGCGGGTGCAAAATTAACATCTCTTTTGCTCAAAGTTTTTTGGATGGGATCATACAAAGAATGACACAACCAATTTTCATCATCACGCTCCTTAAAATCATCTCGAGCATGGGCTCCTCTGCTTTCTGTTCTTTGAAATGAAGCAATTGCAGTTGCCTCAGCAACTTCAAATAAATTCTGAAGTTCTAGAGCTTCAACTCTACTTGTGTTGAAAGCCATGCTCTTGTCTTTTAGGTGAAGGTTGGAAACCTTTTCACGTATCTCCTGCAAAGCTGCAACGCCTTTCTCCATATAATCACCTCTGCGGAAGACGCCAAAATAATTTTGCATAACAGATTGAAGCTCTCTCTTGACCTCAGCTACTTCAAAACCATCATTGGATAAATTAATCTTGTTAAGTCCATCAAGTGCTTGATTAATATCATCGCTATTGGCATCTGCAACTCCGCCGCCTGTCTTCAATGCTTCTTGAATGTGAATTCCGGCAGCCCTTCCAAATACAACCAGATCAAGAAGAGAATTACCTCCTAATCTGTTAGCTCCATGAACGGAAACACATGCAGCTTCACCAACTGAGAATAAGCCAGAAATAATCTCGTCTACTCCATTAGATTGAGTAAAAGCTTGGCCATGAATATTGGTTGGCGTTCCCCCCATCATATAATGGCATGTTGGAACAACAGGGATGGGATTATAAATTGGATCAACTCCAGCAAATGTTCTTGAAAGCTCGCATATTCCAGGAAGCTTTGCATTAAGCACATCTGCACCTAAATGGTCTAGTTTAAGGAAAACATGATCTTTATTTTCACCACATCCTCGACCTTCTAAAATTTCTAATACCATTGATCTTGCAACCACATCTCTTCCAGCTAAATCTTTAGCATTAGGTGCATACCTCTCCATGAATCTCTCACCCTCAGCATTTATTAGGTAACCTCCTTCTCCTCGGCAACCTTCCGTGACTAGAGAACCTGCTCCATAGATCCCAGTTGGATGAAACTGCCACATTTCCATATCTTGAGCAGGAAATCCAGCTCTTAAGGCCATACCTAAACCATCTCCAGTATTTATAAGAGCATTAGTTGTGGAAGAATATATTCTGCCAGCGCCGCCAGTGGCCATTACTGTTGCTTGAGATTTTAAATATGCAACTTCTCCAGATTCAATGGAAAATGCAATAACACCAGTCACTTCCTTTGATTGATTTAGAACCAAATCTACTGCAAACCATTCATTAAGAAAGTTTGAACCTTCCTTAATATTATTTTGATAAAGGGTATGAAGCAATGCATGTCCAGTCCTGTCTGCTGCTGCACAGGTCCTTGCCGCTTGACCACCTTTACCAAAATCTTTTGACTGCCCCCCAAAAGGTCGCTGATATATTCGCCCATTCTCAAATCTAGAAAAAGGTAACCCCATATGCTCAAGCTCAAACACTGCCTTGGGTCCCTCTGAACACATATATTCAATTGCATCTTGATCACCGATGTAGTCCGATCCCTTTACAGTGTCATACATATGCCAACGCCAATCATCATTAGGATCTTCACTTGCAATTGCGCAAGTAATTCCTCCTTGAGCTGAGACAGTGTGAGATCTTGTTGGGAAAACTTTAGAGACCACTGCTGTCTTCAATCCAGATTTTGCAAGCTCTAAAGAGGTTCTCATGCCTGAACCTCCACCGCCAATAATTAGAGCATCAAATTCTAATGTTTTGATATTTGATGAATTAAAGATTTCCATATTAAGACCAGATAATTAAAAGATAAAAAATAACAAGAAAAAAACCAAGAACAATGAAGAAGAACTCAAAGCTCTTTCTCAATAAATTTGCATACGTTGACAGAACTGGGGAAACAAAACCAAGCGTCCTCTTGGTCAAATAATCAGTACCTACAGTCCACAAACCTGCAAATGCATGTGCGCAAGCCAAAATAATAAAAAAACTTAATGAGAGTTTAAATGTGGTACTTTCTGTTAAGAATTGAAAACTGAATCCATCAGTTAAAAAAGTAAATCCTACATATACAAGGAATATAAGAAAATAAATCGCAGAATATCTTTGCAGGTACCAAATTAATTTACCTAATTTCATGTCAGGACCAGTATTGTTAAAAGAGCAATAACGAGAAACAAAATGATTGCAATTTTTGCTGAGGTATTTGACGCAGAAAGAGTCTCACTAATTAAATGGAAATCCATTAACATGTGTCGAATTCCTGCAATGACATGGTACACAAAGATCAATATATTAAAAAGGACAAATGTTCGTAAAAAAACAGAAGCTTTGTACGCATCCAAAAATGAGATAAATGAAGCCTGGCTAGCAAGAAGTATATTTAAAATATATGCTGAAACAGGGAGAACCATAAAAAAAATAAGTATTCCTGAAACCCTATGAGATATTGATAATAGCGCTGATAAGGGAAGCTGAATTTTAAATAAATTTATATATACAGGTTTTATAGACATTTGTTACTTTTAAAGTGCTTTATAGGCCTAAATTATACGTAATTAAAATAAGAAAATCTTATTTTTTTGATTTTTTTACGTGCTTTATAAGCCTTTTTTTCTTCTTAATTTGTCTTGAAGATAGCTCATTTTTATTGCCTTCAAAAGGATTGTCTCCTTTTTTAAAAATAATGCTTAACTCAACACTATTCAGATTAAGTTCCTCTCTGAAAGAATTAATTAGATATCGCTTATAATTCGAAGGGATTTTGCTAGAAAAGTTTGAATGTATTATGAATTTTGTAGGATGAATACCTCCAAAATGGACATATCTCATTTTAATTTGTCGACCTGAAATGCTCGGTGTATTGGTTGAGTTGGTAAACTTAAGAAGCAACTTGTTCAACTTGCCAGTAGAAAATTTAGTTTTTGCTAATTGGTTAACTTTAGCAAGAGTATCAAAAAGTTTTTTAAACCCTCTTTTTTGAAGTCCTGAAATTTCGACTAAAATTAAATCATTTAAAGCTGAATTTTGGAATTTTTTAGTTTCTTTAAGGTCCAGCAAGTGATCTGCGCTAAGTTCATCAATTTTATTTAGAGCAACCACAACAGGCTTTCCATAACCTCTGATCAGATTCAAGATTCTTAGATCTTGATCGACTATTCCATCTGACGCATCAACGATCATTAAAACAATATCTGACTCATCTACAGCATGCATTGCTCTTACATATGAAAAATACTCTACTGCATGACTCTGTTTATATTTCTTTCTAATCCCTGCTGTATCAATAAAAATAAAATTCTCATCATCAAAAACAAATGGGACATGAATAGAGTCTATAGTTGTGCCAGGAACATCCGAAACAATTAGACGATCTTGCTTTGTGAATTGATTGATAAATGTTGATTTGCCTGCATTTGGTCTTCCAATTACAGCTATTTTTGTTCCTTTTATATCTTCTTTAGAGCTAGCAATAGATAGTTCAGCAAATTGTTGGGAAATGGCATTTTGTAATTCCTTGATACCGCGAGAATGCTCTGCACTAATTTCAACCATATCTCCTGAGCCAAACTTTAAAAGATCTTCCTTTGCATTTGATCTTTTTTTTATATCAATTTTATTTAAAACAACAAAGAATTGCTTGTTCATTTTTCTTATAGATTGATATAAATCAATATCATCTGCGGTCAACTCTTCTGAACCATCAATTAACAGCAATATAAGATTAGAATCTTCCGCAGCTATAAGTGCCTGCTCGGTAATTGCTGCGCTGAATTCTGTAACTTCAGAACCAACTCCCCCTGTATCAATGACTAAATATTGCTGGTCCTTGATCGAGGCATAACCAAAATTTCTATCTTTAGTAAGCCCAGAAAAATCAGAAACAATGGCATTTCTGGTTTTTGTAAGCTTATTAAATAGAGAAGATTTCCCTACATTGGGTCGGCCAAGAATTGCAATTGAATTTAACATTTTGAAAAGGCATATTAGAGCTTGATTGCAGCTATGTTAGATTCCTGATCAATAACATATGCAAACTCTCTAAAAGTAACAATGCTCATTATTGGATTACTAGATACTTTTTTTCTTCCAGCAGTCATTCCAGTCATTGGATTGATTGCATGGACATAGCCGTCTAAGTCTCCAACGAGTAATAAGTTCTTATATGCGGCTCCGCTTGATAGTTCTCTTCTTAAATACTCTTCTGAGGTCCAAGAAGGAGCTAAATTAGCCAAAGAGAATGACAAAATTGAGCCATTATCTTGTATTGCCATAATCATATTATTGGCTACAACAGGAGAATAAAATGATGAAGATTTTGAATTCCATACTGGTCTTTTTTGAGCTATATCAAATGCTGTTAAATTGCCTTGATAATTAGTGGCAAAAATTAATTGCTTAGCTAAAACTGGAGCTGAGTCTGCATCTATTAGATTTTCAAGCTCAGACGAGCCTTCAACAAAAGAGATAGGTGCATCCCAAAGAAAGAAACCTGTTTCTAGTTGGAATGCCCCCATGCGCCCATTATCAAAAGTAGAAAAAACAATACCATTTTCAATGATTGATTCGCCTGTTCCCCGAACAGTCAAAGCAGGCAATTGAGATCTAAAAGACCATTTTTTGTCACCTGATAAAGCATTCAATGCGACCAATTCACCAACAGAATTTTTGACAATAATCAATGAAGCGCTAACCACTGCATTAGATAAAACCTCTCCACCTATATTTTTTTCCCAAATAATCTCTTGGGTCTCTGAGTCAATGGCAATTACAAAACCATTAACATCGGATACGATTAATTTACCAAAACCTGAAGCTACCCCCGCTGCTAATTCACGATTGAGGTTAATTTTCCAATTCTCTTTTCCAGAGATAGGGTTGATTGAAAAAATATTTCCTTCAGGTTCAGCAATTAACATATTGCCTGAATAAAACGAGGGCTTAAAAGAGCCTAAACTATTTTCTCCTTTAAAAGATTTTTTCCACTCTAAAGATATTTGGTAATCATTCTTAAAAGATTGAAGAGGAACTGGTTCAATCACTTCAACATCTGAATCATCGGACCAAAAGGCTAAGGTCGAGCATGAAGAGGTGAGTATTAAAACAATACTTAAAAATATATTATTTTTCATTGGTATTAGTTTGTAATTTTATTAATCTTCATCTTTAAAAGAGATTTTTGAGATTCATTTTGTGAATTCTCAAGAGCCAATGAATATTGATCTAAAGCTAAGTCATTTTTTTTAAGCCCAGCCAAGGCATCCCCTTTTACCTCGTAAACAAGCGGGTGCTCCGATTCAGAATTAAATGATTCTAAGACAGCCAGGACACTAGAATAATTTTGTTTGCTAAGTTCAATTCTAGCAATATTTATTTTTGCAATTGAATTCAACATATCATTTCCAAAAAACCCTGAAGTTGTATCTAGAAGTTGTTGAAAATCTTCTAAAGCAGCATCAAGATCGCCTTCTCTGGCAAAAGATGAGCCTCTTATCATCCTTGCAAGCTGAGCATAACCAGTATTAGCGTATTTTTCTTGTAACTTATCAAAATTCTCTTTATTGTTAGATGCGCTTGTTGATTCATTGGTAAGACCAGCAGACCATGCATCATAAATCTCAGCTGCTTTTAAGTTCTGCGAACTGCTATATGACTTATAACCAATAGAAGAAGTTAGAATAAATGCAAGAAGCAAGAAGCCAATTACAAGGGTATTTTTATGATCCTTAAAGAAATTTACAAATGCTGAAAATCTCTCTTCATCTGAACTGTACTCTGCCATTATCTCTCCTAAAGATTGGTATATTTGTCTATGACTTCTTTTGAGCTAAGAAGTTCTTGCTCACCGCCTTCGCTAAGGTCTTTCCATATTACTTGATTATTTTTTACTTCATCTTCTCCAATAATAATTGCGTAACTGCAATTGTTTTTATTGGCTCGTCTGAGCTGAGATTTTAAACTTCCCTCACTTAAAAACGTATCAAGAATAATACTATTGTTTGCACTTCTTAAATCATCGGCTATTTTATATGTTTTTTTGCCAATCTGCTCTCCCGTGACTATAAAACCAACTTTTAATGATGGTTTATTGCTTTCAGGGTTTAGGAGCTCAACTATTCTTTCAACACCTATAGCAAAGCCTATGGCATGCATATCTTTGCCGCCCAATTGATTAGAAAGATTGTCATATCTTCCTCCTCCAAGAAAGGCATCTTGTGCTCCAAGCTCTTGTGAAACAGTTTCAAATACAATGCCTGTGTAATAATCCAATCCTCTGACTAGCGATTGATCAATCTTAATATCGCAATGATTGCTAAATGCATCTACAAGATTTTGCAAGAAACTCTTTGACTCATTCGAAATAAAATCTTGGAATTTTGGGCCTTGTTCTAATAATGCCTGAGTAGATTTTTCCTTAGAGTCCAAAACTCTCAATGGATTAGATTCTAATCTTACTTGATCTTTTTCATGCAAGTCATTTATGTGTGGCTTCAGAAAACTAACCAGTGACTCACAAAAACTTTCCTTAGCATTTGCATCGCCAAGGTGATTGATTTTGATTGTATAGTTTGTAATACCAATTAATTTATTAATCTGCAAAACCATGCTGATTAACTCATACTCAGAAATTCCTTCCTCGAATCCAAGATACTCAACTCCCACTTGATGAAACTGCCTAAATCTACCTTTTTGCGGTCTCTCATATCTAAACATTGGCCCTTGATACCATAATTTATGTTTTTCCTGCTCTTGTTTTTTTTGAATAATTGCCCTGATCACACTGGCTGAGCCCTCTGGTCTCAGACTGATGCTATCTTCATTGCGATCCAAAAACGAATAAAGCTCTTTATTAACAATATCAGATGAGTTTCCTACTGATCTTGAAAAAAGTTCTGTGGACTCAAGTAATGGAGTGCGAATTTCATGCGTGCCAAAAGAATGAAAAATTTCTGAAAGCTTTGATTCAAATATATGCCATCTCTCTAGATCTTCAGGAAATAAATCAGGCATACCTCTTAATGATTGAATCTTCACTTTTTAACCTTTTGCAATTATGTCTATAGCGCTTTTCTTTTGCAGCTGTTCTTTTACCTGCTCTTCTATTGTATCAACAAGTTTCTCATTAGAGACTTTTTTTGAAGGAGTGCCATTCACATAAAGCAAGTTACTCGGGCCTCCCGTTAGGCCAACATCAGCTGCCTTAGATTCACCGGGACCATTAACGTAGCAACCAATGATAGCCACCTCTAAGTCCTCAGCGATTCCCTCAAATCTTGCTTCAAGTTCATTAACTACCTCTATAACATTAAAATTTTGTCTAGAGCAGCTTGGACATGCAACTATTCTAATACCACGACTTCTTAGGTTCAGGCTTTTTAAAATATCCCAACCAATCTTAACTTCATCTACAGGATCAGATGCAAGCGAGACCCTAATGGTGTCACCAATGCCCTCAGATAAAAGCATACCTAGACCAATAGATGACTTGACTGAACCTGCTCTGTAACTACCAGACTCTGTAATACCTAGATGTAATGGCTGATCTAACAATTTAGAAAACTTCCTGTAACTCTCAACAGTCATTTGAATATTTGAAGCTTTAAGGCTTAATTTAAAGTTTGAAAAATTATATCTATCTAATATATCTACATGCCTTAGAGCTGATTCTACCAAGGCATCAGAATTAGGTTCTCCATACTTCTTTTGCAGATCTTTTTCCAATGAACCGGCATTCACACCAACTCTTATTGGTATATTGTTATCTTTTGCGGCTTGAATGATTTCTTGAACCTTGTTTTCTTTTCCTATGTTACCTGGATTAATTCTGAGACAATCAGCAGAATCGGCAACAAGCAAAGCAATTTTATAATCAAAGTGAATATCTGCAACCAAGGGTACTGAGACTGAATTTTTAATTTTTTTGAATGCTTTTGCGCAATCTTCATCAGGAACTGAGACTCTAACAATATCGGCTCCAGCTGCCTCTAATTCTTCAATTTGATTTACTGTAGCTTTAATATCTGCTGTATTTGTATTGGTCATAGATTGAATAGAAATAGGATGGTCGCCACCTATGCCAACACTTCCTACAAATATAGGCTTGGTTTTTTTTCTTTCTATCCAGGAATTATTCATACTTCTGGTTCCAATGAATCAACATTAACATCAAGCTGAACTGAATCAAGTTTATCTTGTATAAAAAAATTATTAATTTCATCATGTAATTTATTGATATCTTGATTAACGACTTCCTCCATTTTTGATACAGCAGCTAACGGTTGAATAACATTTTCTTTTGATTGAAATTCAGAAAGCCTCTCAAAATCATTACTAGCATTAAAAATATAGAATATTAAAAGCAAGAGAAAAAAACATATAAAAAAAATATAAACCATATTTTGTTTTAAAAATGATGGTTCAGGCAGATCAGATTGAGATTCTTTATTGGCTGCAGCAACTACATCAGCATTATAAATATCAAAAAAGCCAATCTCTAAATTAAGAAATTTTGCATATTTTTTAAAATATTGAACAGCAAACATTCTCGCTGGAAAAACTGCATAATCACCTGACTCAATAGCTTTAATATATTCAGCACTAATTAAAGTTTGATGAGCAACCTCCTCAACAGTCATTGAACGAAGTATACGAGCATTTTTAAATGCTTTGCCAACCTTGCCTGTATGCGCAGATTTAAGACTCATGAGGTATTAATCACATTAATTGAGGTTGTTTTATTTTTTCCTTTAATGCTTTTTTTCAGCTTACCGACAAGTTGACCACATGCGCCATCTATAGCGTCTCCTCTTGTGATTCTGAGAGTCGTAATAAGGCCTTTTTTAATGAGAAAATCTTTAAACTTGAAAATAGCTCCTTCTTGAGATCGAGAATAATTACAGCCATCAAATGGATTGAATGGTATAAGATTTATTTTGCAAGATAGTCCATTTAGAACCTTTGCTAAATCTTTAGCATGGTCTAAAGAATCATTTACGCCATCTATTAAGATATATTCAATAGTTATTGTTTTTCGCTTACTCTGTGTTTTTAGATAATTCTTGCAAGCTCCTAATAACTCTTCTAGCGGATATTTTTTATTTATTGGAACTATCTGATCTCTTAGGATGTTATTAGCAGCATGCAAAGAGATTGCCAACGAGACATCAGTTTTATCAGCAAGTTTATTTATTTCTGGTACTATCCCTGAAGTGCTTAAAGTGATTCTTCTTTTTGAAAGTCCATATGCATTTTGATGCTGCATTAAGCTAATAGAAGCCATCACTGGCTCAACATTTAATAATGGTTCGCCCATTCCCATGAATACAACATTTGATATCGGAGGACTAGATTCATCATAAAAATTAGCGAGCCACAGCTGACCTATAATTTCAGCATCAGATAAATTTCTTTCAAAACCCTGCGCTCCTGTTGCACAAAAAGTGCACTGCAATGCACATCCTGCCTGAGATGATATGCAAAGAGTTAACCTTTTCTTTTCTGGGATCTTGACCATCTCAATCATTGAGCCTGAATCTAGTCTAATTAAGTATTTTTTTGTTCCCTCTGGAGATAATAAACATTCTTCTACCTTCGGGGGTTTAACCTCAGCAATTTCAGAAAGTTGATTTCTTAATTCAAGACTGAAATCAGTCATTTTCATAAAATCAGTTACTCCACGTTGATGAATCCATTTCATCAATTGAAGAGCTCTAAAACTTGGTTGCTGTATAGACTGAAAAAAATCTACCAGCGACTCATGTGAGAATCCAAGTAGATTTATTTTTTCTTTATGCACTCAATTAAAAGATTTCGTTATCGTCAAAAAAATATGAGATTTCTCTTGCCGCACTATCTGTTGAATCAGATCCATGCACAGCATTAGCATCTATGGTTTCTGCAAAGTCTGCTCTAATAGTGCCCGGCTCTGCTTCGCTTGGATTAGTTGCACCCATTAACTCTCTGTTTTTTAAAACAGCATTATCTCCTTCAAGTACCTGAACAAATACAGGAGCTGAGGTCATATATTCAACGAGATTAGGGAAAAAAGGTCTCCCCTCATGCTCAGCATAAAAACCTGCAGCCTTTGCTTGATCCATATGTATTAGTTTGCCTGCAATCACCTTCAGGCCATTTTCTTCAAACCTATCTATTATTTTTCCAATAATATTTTTTGATGTTGCGTCAGGCTTAATGATTGAAAGTGTTCGTTGTATTGTCATAAGGTTACTCCTAAATTTGCGACATTATAGGTGAGTTAATCTGATTCATCCATCCATGCCATCTGGATTGCTTCAAGAATCTTCTCATTAGAATTTTGCGGATCATCTTCAAAATTCTTTAAGCTGCAAATCTTTTGATGTAAGTCTGGAAAACTGATCCACTGAGGATCAATCTCAGGGTAAACCTCACTAAGATTTATCGCGATTTCTAAAATATCTGACCATCCAATCTTCATTAATGATCCTCTGAAACTTGATTGATGGTGTATTTTGGTAATTCAACTGTAAAGTTTCCGCTTTTTGGAATAGTTTGGCAGCTTAAGCGAGAGTTTGGTTCAAGTCCCCACGCCTTATCAAGTAGATCTTCCTCATCTTCAGAGGCCTCATTGAGATCAGCAAACCCATCTCGAACAATGATATGACATGTAGTGCATGCACAGGACATTTCACATGCATGTTCAATTTTAATGCCTGATCTCAAGGCAGCCTCACAAATAGACTCATCTTTTTGAGTTTCAAATTCTGCTCCATCAGGACATAACTCAAAATGAGGCAATAACTTTATAAGTGCCATTTAAATAGTGAAACTTTCACCGCATCCGCATACGGCTTTAGCATTTGGGTTATGAAATTTAATTCCTTGGTTAAGACCATCCTCTGAATAATCTACCAAACTTCCTTTGAGGTAATTTAAACTTTCTTTATCAACATAGATTTTGCATTCGCCTTCATTAAAAATGAAATCATTTGCGTCATCTGATTTCGTCTCAACAAACTCAAAAAAGTATTCAAAGCCAGAGCATCCAGCTTTTCTTACACCAATTCTCACCCCATCACTTTTAGCATTGCTCTTCAGACTGGAGGCAAAATGCAGAATTGCCTTTTCAGAAAATTTGAGCTCTTGTGGAGAGAATTTATCCATGATTAATTATTGCTTCTGTTCGTAATCTTCTATTGCTTGTTTGATAGAATCTTCAGCCAAAACTGAGCAGTGAATTTTTATAGGAGGTAGTTCTAGAGCTTCCACGATATCAATATTTTTAATTTCTTTGGCTTCTTCTAAAGTTTTCCCAATTAACATCTCAACTAATTCACTTGAAGAAGCAATTGCTGAACCACAGCCATAAGTCTTGAACTTCACATCTTTAATAATATGAGTATTACCTTGGCTTTCACATTTGATCTGAAGTTTCATCACATCGCCACATGCTGGAGCTCCTACCATTCCAGTGCCTACATTCATTTCTTTTGGATCAAATCTTCCAACATTATATTTTGCCGGCTCATTAATAGTATTTTCAAATTTGTCTACGACTTTTTTGCTATATGCCATAAATACCTCCCAGTATTTAGTGAGTTTGCCAATCTACTGTATCAAGATCAATTCCATCCAAATACATTTCCCATAATGGAGATAGCTCTCTAAGTCTATCAACAGCATGGTTAATTAAAGTTAATGTATATTCCACTTCTTGCTCAGTGGTAAATCTTCCAAAAGAAAATCGAATAGAACTGGATGCAAGCTCGTCCTTTCTTCCAAGCGCTCTTAAAACATAAGATGGCTCTAAACTAGCAGATGTGCAAGCTGATCCTGAGGAAACCGCTATATCTTTTAAAGCCATAATTAATGATTCTCCTTCAACATAAGCAAAGCTAATATTCAAGATATTGCAAACTTTATTATCAATATCACCATTCACATAAATCTCTTCAATTTTTGAAAGAGATTCATAAAACTTATCATGAAGGGATTTAATCTTTTGTTTGTCAGCATCCATTTCTTCTTTTGCAATTCTAAACGCTTCACCCATTCCAACTATTTGATGAGTGGGGAGTGTTCCGGATCTCATGCCTCGTTCATGTCCACCCCCATGAATTTGAGCTTCAATTCTAACTCGAGGTTTTCTTCGCACAAACAAGGCTCCTATTCCCTTAGGTCCATATGTCTTATGGGCTGAAAATGACATCAAGTCAACCGGAAGAGAGCTTAGGTCAATAGCAACCTTACCAGTGCTTTGAGCTGCATCTACATGAAAAAAAATGCCTTTTTCACGTGCAATCTTTCCAATACCATCAAGATCGTTAATGGTGCCCAACTCATTATTAATGTGCATAATTGAAATTAGAACAGTATCGTTTCTAATAGCGTTTAAAACTGCTTCAGGGGTTATTAAACCTCCCTCATTTGGTTCAAGATAAGTAACTTCAAAACCATCTCTTTCAAGCTGCCTGCATGGATCTAGCACTGCTTTATGCTCTATTTTAGAAGTAATGATATGTTTTCCATTTTTTTGGTAAAAATTAGCAATACCCTTAATTGCTAGATTGTCTGCTTCAGTTGCTCCGGAAGTCCAAACTATTTCTCTGGGATCACAGTTAACTAAATTTGCTACATGAGATCTTGCCTCCTCAACTGCCTCTTCAGCTTTCCAGCCAAACTTATGTGATCTAGAAGCAGGATTACCAAAATTTCCATCCATGGTTAAGTGATCAGATATTTTTTTTGCAACCCTAGGATCTACTGGTGTAGTGGATGCATAATCCATGTATATTGGTAAGTTAATATCGCTACTCATTATTTAATTTCCTTGAGGTATATATGGGGATCTTTAGGCTTATCTACAAGATCAGTAATAGAAATATCACTTAAAAATTCATCAACTACATTATTTAAATCATCCCAAAGCTTATGTGAGTTGCATTGTTGGCCTGAATGGCAAGATGACGTACCCGCACAATTTGTTGCATCTAAGTTTTCTTCAACAGCATCCATAATACGTTTAATGCTTATCTCCTGAGGATGAGAGGCATATATATATCCTCCATTTCTCCCACGAACACTTTTAACAATGCCTGCGATTCTTAGTTTTCTAAATAATTGCTCTAAATAAGTTAAATCTATGCCCTGTCTATCAGCAATATCCTTTAAGGCAACTGGACTTTCATAATTAGATAGGTACTCTAAATCAGCTAAGGCATTTACAGCATAGCGACTTTTGGTTGTGAAATTCATGCAGGTATTATCAATACCTGACTAATTTAGTCAAGTTTTATTTGCATTCCAAGACGCTCGCCTACCTCACCATAGGTCTCAATAACATTTCCTAGATCTTGACGGAATCTGTCTTTGTCCATTTTAGTTAATGTATCTTTATCCCACAAACGACAACCGTCTGGAGTAAATTCATCAGCTAGAAGCATCTTGCCTTGAAATTTTCCAAACTCTAATTTGTAATCTACTAAAATTAGATTAGCTTCCATGAAAAAATCAACCAGAATATCGTTAATTTTAAGTGTCAAATCTCTCATGGCGTCTGCATCTTCCTGTGTTGCCCAACCGAAAGACTCAATATGATGATCGTTAATCAATGGATCTCCCAAATCATCGTCTTTTAAAAAGAATTCAAAAAGCGGAGGATCGAGTATCAACCCATCTTCAATTCCAAGTCGTTTGCAAAGTGATCCTGTTGCTCTATTTCTTACAACGCACTCAATGGGAAACATTTCTAATTTATAAACCAAAGATTCGTGGTTTGAAAGCAGCTTTATAAAGTGAGTCTCGATGCCTTTTGATGCTAAAAACTCCATTACAAAAGCATTGAATTGATTGTTAACCTTACCTTTATTATCCAAAGCCTCCATTTTTTTTCCATCAAAGGCAGAAGTATCGTCTCTGAACTCCATGATTAATTGATCAGGTTCTTTGGTGGTGTACAAAGATTTAGCTTTACCAGTTGTGATTTGTGATATTTTTTCCATAATTATTTAACTTAAAAGTTCATTAATTTTAGACAAAAGAGCATCGGCCTCTTCTTTGATTCCTTCAAGGGACTCAACAATGATGTTAGTTTTATCATTTTTTGATTCAAGTAATATTCTAAATTCAGCTGATTCTCCAAGCAAGAGTGAATCATTAATTTCCTCATCATTGAAGTTAAGAAAAGAAAACCAGCTTCTGCTATCAGATTCAACTGAATAACTGACTAAGAAAATTCCATTATCTCTATCAATATCATTAGAAGTAATATTGCCTGCCTCTAAAGCTCTACTAACAGCTGACCAGGCCCTATCAAATCCAAGATTCAACTCAATAATAGTTTGGTCATTAACATTGAAAATTTTTGCTTTCTTTCTATCATTTAAGTTTTGAGCTGCAAGTGATGTTCCAGAAAATGAAGAGGCAGAACTTGCAAAAAATTGAACTATTTTCTCTAATTCCTGTTGGATAAAGTCAGGGTCCTGCTTTGGTGAAACATCTTTATCAAGATCATATGATGATAAAAAGATTTCAGTGGAAGCCTCTTTAATTCCATGCTCAATAGTAATTTTAAGATTTAAATTATTAGAATGCTTAATTAGCATAATGCCAGCATCAGGATCTGCATCAATTATTGACATCGGTGAAGCTTCGACGTAATTCTTAGTGATTGGCCATGAGGTAGATGGCAAAGTTTCTACATAAACCCACATCAATTCACCAAGTCTCCTTAATTGGACCTCATTGGACTCTCCTGAAGAAAATATTTGTCTTGGCGCTGGAACGTCTTGAACCTCAGCAGCAGGAATGCCTTGACTAATTGGAGGGTAATGATCATCTTTATTTATTGCAATTTCAGATGAAGGCAATTGAAGATCTGGAGCCAGCCTCTCTTCAAAAAATTTATCTTTGGTTTCGGGAAATAATCCCTCAGGCCCAGAAATATATGAACAAGAGGTAATTAAAATCACAAGAAATAAAAAAGGATTATTTGTTAAATATTTCATAGTAGCTTCAATTTTATCATCTCATTTATAGTTTTCTCATGAAAGGACTCATTATAAGGCACCAAAGGAAGCCTTATACCAGATTGAATTCTCTTCATTCTATTTAGAATCCACTTTACAGGTATTGGATTAGATTCAACAAACAAAAGTTCATATAAATTCTCTAATATGGAATTTAACTCTTTTGCCTCATCAAACTGACCCGATAAATTTAATGAACAAATCTGAGAAATATAGCTAGGAACAACATTCGCTGCCACAGAAATAACTCCATCACCTCCATTTGCCATAAAAGAATTGAATGTGGGATCATCACCAGAAAAAACTGAAAAATTTTTTTGATCAGCAATAGATTGAGAAATTTTTATAAGTTCAGAAAACCGCTCCGAGCTGTCTAGCGCCTCTTTAATACCAACAATATTTTGATGATTGGCGAGTCTCATTACAGTTTCAGGCATAAGATCACAAGCAGTTCGTGATGGAACGTTGTAAAGTATCTGTGGAATCTCAGCTGAGTCTGCAATTTTGATAAAGTGGTGAAATAAGCCCTCTTGATTTGGTTTATTGTAGTAAGGAGTAACTAGAAGGGCATAGTCTGCCCCAAGCTCTGCGGCAGTTTGTGTCAGTTCAATAGCCTCCTGCGTTGAATTTCCACCAGTACCGGCAATCACAGGCACCCTTCCGTCAACAAAATTAATAGTCTTATTTATAATCTCAAGATGCTCTGGAACGCTTACTGTTGCCGATTCACCTGTTGTTCCAACAGATACAATGCCATTAGTACCAGATTCTATATGCCATTCTATTAGCGCTTCAAGAGCATTAAAATCCAAGCTTCCGTTTTCTAGCATTGGAGTAACTAGGGCTACTAAACTGCCTTGTAGGGGTTGCATCATGAATGTTTTCAGTAAAAAATGAAACTATACACTTTTTTTTGAGGAAATGATGGCTAAAAATTTAGAAGGAAAAAACTGTCCAAAGTTCAAAGCTGATGCAACGAGTGATCAAATCATATCTAATGAAACTTTTAAGAATCAAAATGTTGTAATTTATTTTTATCCAAAAGACTCAACTCCTGGGTGCACTACTGAGGGACAGGAATTCAGAGATAACTACAAAAAATTTAAAAAATTAAATACTGAGATATTGGGAGTATCTAGAGAATCAATTAAATCTCATGAAAACTTTAAGTCCAAACAAAGTTTTCCATTTGAACTTTTGTCTGATCCAGATGAAAAAGTATGCAAGGCCTTTAATGTAATGAAATTAAAATCAATGTATGGAAGAGAATACATGGGGGTAGATCGAAGCACATTTCTTATAAATTCTAAAGGAAAGGTTCTTAAGGAATGGAGATCTGTGAAAGTAAAGGGGCATGTTCAAGAGGTTCTTGATACCACCAAAGAATTAGTTGGATAGTTTAGTTAGATAAGTTTTCTGGCCATGAATTCCATATCGCTTTAATCAAAGTAGCTATTGGTATTGCAAAAAATACGCCCCAAAAACCAAATATTGCCCCGAAAACAAAAACCGCCAACATGATCACAACAGGATGCAGTTTAACTGCATCAGAAAAAAGCACAGGGACCAATAAATACCCATCAAGGATTTGTAACGCTAAATAAGCCCCCATTAATAACCAAAAATCAAAACTTAAACCAAATTGAAGCAAGCCCAATGCAGCAACTGGCAAAGTTACAATAAATGCTCCCAAGAAAGGTATCAAAACTGAAAATCCAACTAGCACTGATAAAAGGGCTATGTATTGCAAATCAAAATACATAAAAACAATAGCTGCTGCTAGACCAACAATTACAATCTCTATCGCCTTTCCTCTTGCATAATTACTTAACTGATCATCCATCTCAACCCAAACGTTTTGCAGCATTGCTCTCTCTTTAGGCAGGATGCTTAGAAAACCAGAAATTATTGAATCTCTATCGAATAAAAAAAAGAACACAAGGATTGGAAGTAAGATTAAATTTATAGCAATAGTTACCGTATTTTGAATTCCTGCGATTGAAGCTTTTAAGAAATCCTGAGAGATTGCTGTAATTTGACCTGACAGGCTTTGCAAAAATGTTGTGATTTGATCAGAAGAAACCAAATCTGGATAATTTTCAGGAACATTTTGCACAAAAATCATAAATGAATTAACCCATTTAGGAATTTCTAAAATTAACGACTGAAGCTGTTGGTATACCAAAGGACCCAACCAGACCATTAAAGCAATACCCAATAACAAGAAGAAACTATATGTAAGAACCAATGCAATTGTGCTATTAAGACCATAGTGCTCTAAACGCTTCTGCATACCTATAAGCAAATATGCAAAAATTAAACTCATTAAAAAAGGAGTTAAAATATTGCCTAAGAAAAATATGATTAAAAAACCAATAGTAAGCAATAATGCAAATACTAAAGTCTCCTCATTAGAAAAAATTTTCTTAAATAAATTATTTATATCTTCAAGCACTTTTTATATTTAATTTTGTCCCAAAAATGATATGTTAATTGAAAACAATCAATAGTGTAAGCTAAGAGGCAATTGAAATAATAAACAAATGTTAATCAAACGCTCTTTCTTTCTTTTCTTGTTTTTATCTCAGCTAACCATTTCGCAAGAGAAAGACCTTAATTTACCAAATTTAGGTGATCGAGTATCTGGAGTGATTTCTCTAGAGCAAGAGAGAATGTTAGGACAAGGTTTTTTAGAACAAGTTTATGCCCAAGCTCCATTGATAAATGATCCAATAATTCAAGAATACACTGAACTGCTCATATATAGACTTTCTGAGACCTCTCAAGTCAAAGATAGGAAATATACCATCGTGCTAATTGATGAAAAGTCTCTAAATGCATTTGCTGCTCCAGGAGGGGTTATAGGAGTTAATGGTGGTTTATTTTTAAATGCAGGAAATGAGGCTCAATTAGCTTCTGTTTTGGGTCATGAGTTAGCTCATTTGAGTCAACGACATTTTGCTCGAAATGTATTAAGAGGTAGAGATACAAATCTGGCTTCATCTTTAGTGATGGTATCTGCTATAGCATTAGCTATCATCTCAAATAATCCAACAGCTTTTATTACGGGGCCTGCTGCATTACAACAGCAGCAACTAAGATATAGTCGAATTTTTGAAAGAGAAGCTGATAGATATGGCTTTAATAACCTTATAGCAGCGGGTTATGATCCAGCAGGCATGGGTCAGATGTTTGAGAACATGGCCAAGGTGCGTAAATTAGCTGGAGACAACCCTCCTGAATTTTTATTAACACATCCTGTTACATCCTCTAGAGTGAGCGATGCATTTAATGCTGCTGATCAAATAGAATTCACTGGGGGTAAAAAAAATACCATTAACTTTGAATTTGTTAAAGGAAGATTAAAAGCAAGATATTACATGTCGTCACCTCAGGCTGCAGTTAGATACTTTGAAAAAATGTATGAAGATATGCCAACTAATGAAAATAAGTATGCATACATAAGTGCACTTCAAGCTAACGGGCAAACTGATCGAGCATTACATCAAATGGATGAGCTTTTAAAAAAATTTTCCAAGAATTTAATTCTCAATATAACAAAATCAGAAATTTTATTATCTGGACAAAGGTTAAATGAAGCTCAAGAAAATATTGACCAAGTGCTTAACATTGCCCCAGGAAACTATCCAGCATCAATTATTAAATCAAAAATCTTAAGCTCTAAAAAAGAATTTATCAAAGCTGAAGAAATATTAAGAGATCTTTTGATTGGAAAAAATCGTGATCCTGGTTTATGGATACAATTATCAGAGGTGCAAAGAGCTGGAAAAAATATTGTTGGGTATCATCTCAGTCGAGGAGAGTATTACACATTAATTGGAGATTTCGATAATGCGCTAAATCAATTTCAATTTGCGTTGGGTCTTTCAGGTAATTCCTTCCAAACTTCCGAAACTATTATGACGAAAATAAAATTTGCAAAAGAAAGATTAGGCAAAAGGAGAGGTTTCTAAGGGCTAATTCTCTCCTCAGGTGGAATCTTAAATCCAAGGAAAGCCAAACATCCAGCAAATGGAATTGCTAATAAGGGTACTTGTGAAAATACCAGTCCAAATGATTTTGATAGAAGAATAAATCCACTGCCTGTAAAATCACCCATTCTAACCAAAAATGTGTCAACCATTACTGTTGATTTATATCTATCAGTTCTTTTTAAATAGCTAAAAACAACTTCTCTTGTTGGTTTATTAATTCCATACTCAAATAATCTTAAAATGATAGTAATAACGAACACATAACCTATCGAAGGGTTAAGATAATAACCAATAAATGCTCCCATAAATATAAACCCGTAGAACATTAAGATATTTTTAGGGCCAGCAAATCTTATAATTGTAGAAGTTAAGAAAAATTGGGTAAATAAAGTAAGGATTGTGACTGTTTGCTCAATCCTGCTAAAAAATATAATTCTATCACCCCCATCTGAAGACCATGCATTGACAATATCAATTGATGTAACCCAATGGACCGTCATCATTGCAGTCCATAGATACATATACAACCCTATAGATCTTATTTGAGAAGAGGAAATCAGATTTTTTAGAGCATCAAAACTTGTTCCGCCTGCAGCCTTATCTATATCTTCTGAGGTTACAAATCTATTTAGCAAGATAAGGCCTGTTGCCAAAGCCGCCATTAAGAAAATAATTGAAATTGATGTAAAAAAAATAATACCTGATTCGTTGAATGTTGAAGCCAATTGTTTTGAAATCTCAGAACCCAGAAACGCCCCCAATGAACCACCAGCAGCAATCACACCAAAAACGTTTGTAGCCCGATCTCCGCGAAAAAGATTAATAATTACTACCCAAAAAATAGAAACTACAAAAAAAGAATAGACGTTACACCAAATATAAAAAATCTGACTCAACCATACGGCTGAGGAAAGGTTAAAAAATTCCCATAAAGTAATAAATATAAGCAAATTAATGATGAAGAATGAGTAGCAACCAATTAACACTCCTCTCAAATTTTTTCGTGAAGCAAGCCATGAATAAATGGGATTCAACAGCAGCATAACAAAAGCTCCTGCACCTAAAAGATATGGAAGAATATCTGAGTTCTGAACAGCCATTTCATTTCTAACGGGTCGTAAAATATACCAAGAGCACAAAACCAAAAAAAAGAAAAAACCAGCAAGCCCAGATTCTTTGGTGAAGGATAGCGAAAGCCTCTTTACAAAGCTTTTTATCGAGGTAATTGAAAAAGACATTAGTTAATTGATTGGAAATATGGTGGGTCGCACAGGATTCGAACCTGTGACCAATTCGTTAAAAGCGAACTGCTCTACCAGCTGAGCTAGCGACCCAAGATAGGATTCCATAAAAAAGATGTGATTATTCCATATTTTCTAATAACTGCAAGGCTAATGAAGAGGCAGTATTCTCTGGAAATGTTTGAACAACAAATTGATATTTAATTTTTGCAGCCCCAAGATCTCCTGACATCATTAAAATGTCCCCAATTTTTTTATGAGCCAGTGGCGCTCTCCAATGATCAGGAAAGTCTGAGGCTAATCTTTGAAAAAATTTCTCACTCTCTTCAAGGTTAGATTCTAGCAATGAAATTTCTCCAAGCCAAAAAAGACTTAAAGGAATTTTCTCATCATCATTAAAATTATTTGCTAGATAAGCAAAGGACTGTTTAGCAGACTGAAAATCTTTGTTATTTAATTTAGAAATTGCTTCATCATAAACCTCATCAATGCTTCTACTATCATTAATGCCTTCAAATCTGAATGTGCTTACTTCAGAGTTAATGTCAGCTTTTGGGAGAATGTTATTTTCTTCTAGGCTTAATTCTTCATTTAACAATTTTTCAATTAAGTATGCTTGCGACTCAAGCTCACTCCTTAAGCTAGCAAGCTCTCCTTCAAGCTCTTGTATCTTTAGAAATAAGATATCAGCTGCATCTGCTTCTTGGGAATAAGTATGTAGAGGCACCAAAAGAAGTGCAATAAAAAAAAATTTCATTCAAAAAAAGTTACTTAATTTCAACTCTTCTATTTTTAGCCCATGCAGAATTATTAGAACCAAGAGATAGAGGTCTCTCCTCTCCGTAACTTTTTGTAATTAATCTATTTCTATTAATGCCATTTGCAATTAAATAATTTGCAACTGACTCAGCTCGTCTTTGACCTAAGGCTAAGTTATATTCCCTAGTCCCTCTTTCATCAGCATGCCCTTCAATTGAAATGGTAATTTTTGAATTTCTCTTCATTAGATCGCTTACACCTTTCAAAGCTTGTATTGATTTAGCAGTAAGATTGAATTGATCATATTCAAAATAAACAACTGCATTTGCAAGCACTGCCTGAGTGGCAGTAGATTTTGATGCAATGGATACCCCAGCAACACTTTGATCTGCTACTGCTTCCTCTGTTATTTGAACAGAACTACAAGCCGAAAAGATTAATATCGTTAATAAAGCGAAAAAAGAATTAATTGATTTGTTCATAATAATTGTTCCATTTTTGATGTTATCTTAAAAAATTTGACCAAGCGGGCTCTCTAACTTCACCGTCTGACGCTGGTAGCTTAAACTTTGCACCGCTAAGACTAAATCCAGCAAGCATACTTAGATCATTTTCTTTAATACCATAGATTACCATATTACCATTAGGAGCAACACTGGGTGATTCATCCATCTTCGCTTCTGTTAATACTCTTATAAAATTTTCTCTCTTGTATTTAAGGGCGATATGAAATAACCCATCGTTAGATCGATGAACAAAGATAACCCCCTCTTCATTTGGAAGATATGAAGCTTTTGCATTATATGTCCCCTCAAATGAAATACGTTTGGCTTTTGGGTTTAACTTTCTAAGATCTAATTCATAAATTTGAGGTGAGCCTGACCGACCGCTCGTAAAAAGAATTTTATTTCCCTTAGGAGACCAAGAAGACTCTGTGTCAATTGCAAATTGATTAGTCATCCTGGTTAAAGTTCGATCTCGTAACCTTAAAATATAAATTTCTGCATTTCCATCTTGATAAAGAGTTAAAGAAAGATACTTTCCATCGGGAGACCATGAAGGAGAACTTATCTGAGTATCTTGTGATAAGACTGCCTCTCTTTTGCCAGATGCAATTTCTTGAATAAAAACTTTTGCAATGCCTGTTTCAAATGACACATATGCCACCCTCTTTCCATCAGGTGACCAAGATGGAGAGATAATAGGCTCGGAGCTTGATAAGAGAACTTTTTCATTAGCGCCATCAGAATCAGCCAACATAAGTTTGTAGATTGAGATGAAGCGAGAGTCTTTTACTTCATTTACATACAAAAGCCTAGTTGCAGCAATGCCTTTAATTCCAGTGATTGATTCATAGATTCCATCACTAGTGTAGTGAGCAAGCTGTCTGATTTGGTTGGGGATTCCAAAAACTTTTGAACTTCTAACTTTTCTTTTTTTATGAATATCAAAGATTTCATAACTAATATCTAGAGAGTTATTAGCATTAGCAATTGTTCCTGTAACCAAATAATCTATTCCGAGTAATTTCCAATCGCTAAATACCAATTCATCATTAATAATCTTTACAGGCAATAATAATTCTTCATCAAGAATTGAAAATTCTCCTGTACGAATTAAGTCATTTCGCATTATGTCATTTAGTTGCTTTGAAACCCTTGAGTTACCTTCAAATGGAATCATTGCAACTCTATAAGGATCTTCAGAACCCTTAGTAATTTCTAAAAAAAGCTCTCCATAGGTAAAAATTGGAAACAACAATAAGACAACTAAAAAAAGATTTTTTTTCATGATGGGTTAAAACTTATGGCAATTATTTTGAACTCCTTGTCATATAAGGTTTTAGGCATTGAATCAAAAAAATTAAATGTCTCTACTCTTCTTACCGCCTGAAGGGCTGAGTTATCAAATCGAATATTGCCGCTGCTTTTCAGAAGTTCTGCACTTGCAATCCTTCCTGAAGAGCGAATTTTAAGCCTTAGATTCGCAACTAAACCTTCAGGTATATTTCTCGGCTTCATCCAAGCATTCTCTATTGTAGAAATAATTTTTTGAGCATACATTGAAATTTCTTGCTGCTCACTGTTTTTTTCAATCTCGCTCTCCTCCGATAAAAGGTTAGCTATAGTTGATTCAATTAGCTCATTATTTTGTGAGGTTTTGATTTCATCTTCAGCTTTTGAGTAGACAATATCCTCAGAAACTGGCTTGCTAGGTGTTGTATTAATATTTGCTAAAATTGGAATTTGTTTGTTTAAATCCTCGGATGGTAATTCAAACTTCAACTCTACTTGAAGAGGTTTTGATATCAAAAGTGTCTTAGAGGTATTTGCATCAAAGGTACCATATATATACATAAAGATAGCGGCATGAATGCAAAAAGAAAATAGCGATGCTTGCAAATATCGGTAATTAGCTATCATATCCAGATGTAATTATTCCTACTTTTTGAATTCCTAGACTTTGTATACTTGCCATCCCCTTGGCCACATAATCAAAAGGAACTTTTGCATCACTTTTAAAAACGATTTCAATATCTGGATTTGCTTGAAAAATAATCTTAGCCTTATTTTTCAATTCCACTAAAGAGATAGGTAATTGCTCTTCGCCTAGGTTAATAAAATACTTTCCCTCTCCATTTATCGAGATTACAAGTGGCTCACTTGAAACTGACATTTTGGTTGTATCAGTCTTAGGAAGATTTACCTCTATGCCTTGAATAAGCAGAGGAGAAAGAACCATGAAAATAATTAAAAGCACTAACATCACATCAATATATGGCACAACGTTAATGTCAGCGTTTAATTTTTTTCTTTTACCTATTCTATATATCAAAGCTTTGCTTTAACCGTTTGTCTATACAGGATGCTAGCTAGCTCCTCACCAAATACAGAAGATTGTTGTAACTGGGTGTCTGAATCTGATGCGAATCTGTTATATGCAACGACTGCAGGAATTGCAGCAAAAAGTCCCAAAGCTGTTGCAACCAGTGCTTCTGAGATTCCAGGAGCAACAGCATTAATGGTTGCCTGAGTTGCATCTGAGAGGCCTTGAAAGGAATTAATAATTCCCCACACTGTTCCAAATAGGCCGACGTATGGGCTGACCGATCCAACGTTAGCTAGAAAAGGAAGGTGATGCATTAAAGATTCCTCCTCTCTAGCCAAGGATACTCTTATAGCCCTATTAACACTCTCAAGATCTTCAATTGTAATTTGCTGGCCCTCACTCAGTCTTAGAAACTCACCAAATCCATGCTTGAAAACTCTCAGAGAGCCAACTAACTCATCGTTAGAGACTTCATCAATACCTTGATGTAATTCATTAAGATCCTTACCAGACCAAAATTCTTTTTCAAATGCTTTGTTAGCTTCTTTGATTCGATTTAAATTAAAGTATCTTTCAAAGATAACTATCCATGAAATAATTGAAACGCCTAACAATAAAATCATTACCAATTGAACAATCAGACTAGCTTGGAGAAATAAGTCTATAACTGAAAAATCATCCATATCAACTCTCAAATAAATTTAGTAAGCCCAGAGGAAAAGCTTTTGGTTTGCCTGAGTCATTATCAATGAAACAAACCTCGACCTCTCCTTTGCAAATGAGTGTATCATTTTTTATGTTTGAAACGGATTGAAAAAAAATAGTTCTGGCTTTGCTAACAAGCTCTATTTCTGTACTTACAGCTAAATCATCCTCTAATATTGCTGGATGGTAGTATGACAAATTAATTGATTTCACAACATAAGATTCATTGCTTTTCGTCATTGCTTCTGTTTGAGATAAATGATTTTCAATCAAGAATTGAGATCGAGCTCTTTCAAGGTACTTGAGGTAATTTGCATGATAAACAACTCCCTGAAAATCGGTATCTTCAACGTAGACCCTACAATAGAAATCTTTAGACCTGAAACGAGGATTCATGTTGCTCAATATCTACCTGAAAAAGGTATCGAAGAATTTCTACAAAATCTTCCCACATTAAATCAATTGTCATTGATGAAAAATCTAACTCTGGAATCAAAGTCCCTGCAAGTATCCTCACTTTAATTGGTCGACGATTAAATTTATAGATTAAAGCTGGAAACTCTCCCTCTCCTGTTGCTGCCAAAACTTGATCCCACCAATCTTGTGATGGTTCGGCACCATCGCCATATCTTTTGCATTCTAAACACCATCTGCCTAATTTCAGATCAGGTAATTCTTTTGTTCGTGTTTGCTCAAGAATTCTTTTAACAGGCTGGGTTAAACCTAGCTGTTCAACAAGAAGATTGCCAATTTCCCTCTCGAAATTAGCTCCTTTAGTCCTTGAGTTAATCGCCACGGTTACTCCTCTTCAGTAAAGTCCTCAGGAAACTCAGCATTTGTATGCACTTCCTGAACATCGTCAAGATCATCCATAAAAGTCATAATTTTTAAAACTTTTTCAGAAGCTTCATGATCTAGGTTTACTAAAGTATCTGCTCTCATGGTATTTTCAGCCAGCAATGTTTCAATATTATTTTTATTGAAAGCCTCAATTACAACAGGAAGATTTGCAGGAGTAGAAACGATTTCAAAATAATCTTCAGTGACAGTAAAATCATCTGCACCAGCATCTAATGCAATTTCCATAATTTGATCTTCATTATGCGATAAATCAACGTGAACAACTCCTAGTTTATTAAACAGGTAAGCTACTGATCCATCTGTACCCATGTTTCCACCAAATTTCGAAAAAGCATGTCGTACATCTGCAACAGTTCTATTTCTATTATCTGTCATAGTCTCAACAAGAATAGCAACGCCATTCGGTCCATAACCTTCAAAAGTTAGCTCTTCAATGACGCCCATTTCTCCAGTTCCAGAACCTTTTTGAATTGCTCGCTTAATTGTATCTTTAGGCATATTGGCAGCGTTAGCTTTGTCCAAGGCTAGCCTCAGTCTCGGATTATCATTAGGATCAGGACCCCCTTTAGCAGCAACTGTAATCTCTCTAATAACCTTAGTCCAAACCTTTCCTCGGGATGCATCTTGTCGTGCTTTACGATGCTTAATATTTGCCCATTTGGAGTGTCCAGCCATCTATTGCTCCGGATCAAAAGTAGACTTAATATTTAACTCATCAAGCTGATCATCAGAAACTAAACCAGGCGCATCAGTAAGCAAACAAGATGCACTTTGAGTCTTAGGAAAGGCAATCACATCACGAATATTAGTCGTATCAGATAAAAGCATCACAATTCTATCTAAACCAAATGCTATTCCGCCATGAGGAGGACATCCTGATGATAGCGCTGACAATAAGAAGCCAAATTTTTCTTTAGCTTCATCAGAAGAAATACCTAGTATAGAAAATATCTCTTTTTGCATTGATGGGTCATAAACCCTTAAAGATCCACCCCCTAGCTCATAACCATTTAAGACAAAATCATATGCACATGCCAATGAATTATCCGGATCAGTCTTTAACTCTTCAACTGACACAGCGGGCAATGTAAATGGATGATGCAAAGATGTAAGATTGTTTTCTTTGTTTCTTTCAAACATTGGGAAATCAATAATCCAACATGGAGCCCATGCAGATGTGGCTAAACTAAGATCTTCTCCAAGTTTCTTGATTAATGAGCTCATGGAAAGATTTACAATTTCTGACTTTCCTGCTCCAAAAAAAATAATGTCATTGTTTTGCACATCCAAGGAAGAAATAATTGAGTCGATGGTTTCTTTTTGAAAAAATTTAAGAATTGGTGATTGAAGACCATTTTCTTGATCAAGATCTACAACTTTTATGTAAGCAAGTCCTTTAGCGCCTAACTTACCAACATAATCAGTATACTCATCAATTTTTTTTCTGGTCATTGATGCAGCTTCAGGAACCCTCAAAGCTACCACTCTGGATGCATGATCATTTGCAGGCCCAGAGAATACTTTAAATTCTTCATTTTTTACTAACTCAGAAATATCGTTCAGTTCTAACGGAATTCTTAAATCAGGTTTATCACATCCATATTTTTCAATAGATTCTTTATATGTAATTCTTGGCACCTCTTTTTTTTGATAGTCGGTAAATTCAGTAAGCAATTCAGTAATCAAATCTTCACCAAGTTCAATAATTTCGTCAGTAGAAACAAATGAGGCTTCGATATCGACCTGAGTGAATTCAGGCTGCCTGTCAGCGCGCAAATCCTCGTCCCTAAAACATTTAGCTATTTGATAGTATTTATCTAGCCCACCAATCATTAGCAACTGTTTAAATAGCTGAGGAGATTGAGGTAATGCAAAAAACTCACCAGGATGGACTCTACTCGGTACCAAATAATCTCTTGCTCCTTCAGGGGTGGCCCTAGTTAGAATGGGTGTCTCAATTTCGTGGAAATTGCGATTTTCTAATATCGATCTTATTTTTGAAGTTATTTTAGATCTCTTAACTAACCTATGGTTAACGTCCGGACGCCTTAAATCTAAAAATCTATGTTTGAGCCTTACATCCTCATTAACATCTTGATAATCATCAAGAGGAAACTGGGGCGTAGCAGCTGAGCTAAAAATATTTAAGCTCGTTGCCTCAATCTCTATCTCTCCGGTGGTCATTTTTGGATTGACAGCACCCTCAATTCTCTTTCGGACTAGTCCTTTAATATTGACAACATATTCACTTCGGCATGAATCTGCAATATCAAAAATTTCTTTTAAATCTGGATTAAAAACAACTTGAACTATTCCATGTAAATCACGAATATCTAAAAAAATTACGCCACCATGATCTCTTCGTTTATGCACCCATCCTGAAATCTCAATATTACTACCTATGTTTGAACTATTAATATCACCGCAATAATGTGAACGCATTTTATCTCTCTTGTTTAAGTTTTTTTATCTGAACTTTTGCTTTTAGATTTATCAGTAGTTTTAGTTTTTTCTTTAGGCTGTTTTGATTTATCATCCTTATCCTTATTGTCTACTATATTCTTTTTAGAGCCAGTTTTAAAATCAGTTTCATACCAACCTCCGCCCTTCAACCTAAAAGAAGGCGCAGAAACTAATTTTGATACTGCTTTTTTATTGCATTCAGGACAAATTTCTACTGGATTATCTGAAAATCTCTGAATAACTTCAAATTGATGCTCACATTTTGAGCATTTATATTCATAAATCGGCATAAGTCTCTAAAAAAAATATAGAATTATAAACTAAATGGAAATTCAAATATAAAAAATGTTTTGGTCTAAGATTTTTTTGCCCACTCTAAAAGACTCACCGCAAGATGCCGAGATTATAAGTCATAAATTAATGCTGAGATCTGGAATGATACGTAGAGTTACATCCGGAATATATACTTGGCTTCCTCTTGGTTTAAGAGTGCTAAGGAAGGTTGAGAATATCGTTAGAGAAGAAATGAATGCCTCAGGAGCGCAAGAAGTTCTTATGCCGATGGTTCAACCAAGAGAGCTATGGGAAGAAACTAATAGATGGAAAAAAATGGGACCAGAACTGCTTCGAATTCAAGATAGACATGAAAGAGATTTCTGCCTTGGTCCTACTCATGAAGAGGTGATTACAGACTTAATAAGAAATAATATTAAAAGTTATAAAGAATTACCCCTGAACCTTTATCAAATTCAAACTAAATTTAGAGATGAGGTCAGGCCAAGATATGGAGTCATGCGTGGAAGAGAGTTTCTCATGAAAGATTCATATAGCTTCAATCTGAATGAAGAGTCATTGGCCGAATCATATCTTTTAATGAAAAATACATATAAAAAAATTATAGATAGATTAGGGCTGAAATTTAAAATTGTTAAAGCAGATTCAGGGGCAATTGGTGGAGATGTATCAGAAGAATTTCATATTTTGGCCGAGAATGGTGAAGATACCATTGCAGTAAGTGACTCCTCTGATTTTGCTATCAATACTGAACTTTTGCTAAAAGAGGGGGAAGATTTAAATTCTCTTCAAGGCAAGCCATCCCCAGATGGAGAAGGCGTAATTGAAATTAAAAAAGGGATTGAAATTGGTCATATTTTTCAACTTGGAAGAGTCTATGCGGATGCTATGAATGCAAATGTTTTAGATCAAGAAGGTAAGGCAACGAGCCTTTTTATGGGTTGCTATGGAATTGGGGTGTCGAGACTTGTTGCTGCAGCTATTGAGCAAAATAATGATGACAAAGGAATCATTTGGCCAGATTCCATCGCTCCATATGAAGTGAATATAGTAGCTATAGGTTTTGATAAGAATGAAGAGATAGCAAAAGCTGCTATAGATTTATACAACCAATTATTATCTATGGGTTATGAAGCAATGCTAGATGATCGCAAAGATGGTTATGGGACCAAAATGAAAGATGCTGAGCTAATTGGAGTGCCAATCAATGTAATTATTGGCAAACAATACCTTCAAAATAATGAAATAGAGCTTAAACACAGAGATGGTCAAAGCTCTACTGGAAAAGTTGAAGATATTTTAACAATCTTTGAGCACTACAAAAGTAGTTAATCAAATTCTTTCAATAATTGTTGCGTTGGCAGTTCCGCCACCCTCACAAATTGCTTGAAGACCATACTTGCCATTTGTTCTTTCAAGCTCATGTAGGAGTGTCGTCATCAGTTTTGCTCCGGTTGCTCCTAAAGGATGGCCTAGAGCCATTGCTCCACCATTGACATTTAATTTTGCCATGTCAGCTTTTAGCTCAATCGCCCAAGAGAGAGGGACCGGAGCAAATGCTTCATTAACCTCATAAAGATCAATATCATTAATGTTTAAATTTGTAGCTTTCAGAACTTTATGAGAAGCTGGAATTGGGCCACCTAACATCATAATGGGATCATCACCTACAACACTAATTCCAACAATCCTTGCTCTTGGATCTGATTTTACTTTTTTTAGACCTTCATCATTACAAATCATTAATGCGGCTGCGCCATCTGTAATTTGACTTGCATTTCCAGCGGTAATGACGCCTCCTTCAGTTACTGGATTTAATCCAGAAAGCGCCTCAAGACTTGCATCGTACCTAATCCCTTCATCATTTAGCACCAAATCACTCTTCCCTTCAGCATTCTTTGCTTGAACAGGAAGAATCTCTCTATCAAAATACTTACCCTCAACTGCCGCTGCAGCTTTTTGATGACTGCTCAAAGCAAATTTATCGAGATCTTCTCTTGATAAATTCCACTTTTCTGCCATCAATTCTGCCCCTGTGAATTGAGAAAAGAAAATACCAGGATATCTGTCTTTCATTCCATCAGAATCAAATGGTAAACCGTGACCTGCTTCATAACCATCTTTAATACTTGCTCCAATTGGCACCATAGACATTACCTCTACACCCCCACCAATTACAACATCCTGAGTACCAGACATAACAGCCTGAATTGCAAAATGAATAGCTTGTTGAGATGAGCCACACTGACGATCAACTGATGTGCCAGGAACTGATTCCGGGAGGCTTGAAGAAAGAATTGCATTTCTGGCAACATTACCAGATTGTGCTCCCACCTGATCAACGCAACCAAAGATCACGTCATCTATCAATTCAGGATTAATACCAGATTGATGAACTAACTCATCAAGAACTTTTGCGCCAAGATCGGCTGGATGCCATTGACTAAGACTTCCATTTTTCTTTCCTCCAGCTGTTCTAACCGCTGAAACTATATATGCATTGTTTGACATAACTCTCTCCTGTGTTGAGAGTATCTTAATCAATTTTAAGCTTGCATAACAAGTTTAAGAATAATTATTTCTTTGTAGAATTTTTAACAGAGGGTATATAGGCCTTTCTGATCTCCTTGACCAGCGTATCTCTGATTTTTGTATTCTCTCTCAGAAACTTACTAGCATTAACCTTTCCTTGTCCAATTTTTTCACCATTATGGCTATACCAAGATCCAGATTTCTCAACTAACTCTAGTTTTTGACCAAGCTCTAAAATCTCACCCTCTGTGTTAATTCCTTCTCCATACATAATCTGAAACTCAGCTTGTTTAAATGGGGGTGACACTTTATTTTTAACAACCTTTACACGAGTTTCGTTTCCAACAACCTCTTCACCCTCTTTGACTGCACCTATGCGTCTGATATCAAGACGAACCGATGAATAGAATTTTAAAGCATTTCCACCAGTAGTTGTTTCAGGATTACCAAACATAACCCCAATCTTCATTCTGATTTGGTTAATAAAAATTACCATTGCATTAGAGCGTTGAATGTTACCTGTAATTTTTCTTAGAGCTTGCGACATCAAACGGGCCTGAAGACCCATATGATGATCCCCCATATCCCCTTCAATTTCAGCTCTTGGAGTTAGGGCGGCCACAGAATCAACAACAATTAAATCTACACTGCCAGATTTTACAAGCATATCGGTTACTTCTAATGCTTGTTCGCCAGTATCCGGTTGAGAAAGTAAAAGCTCATCCACATTCACGCCTAGTTTTTCAGCATAATTTGGATCAAGTGCATGCTCAGCATCGATAAAAGCTGCAGTACCTCCAGCTTTTTGACATTCAGCAATGGCTTGAAGTGTTAATGTGGTTTTTCCAGATGATTCTGGTCCAAAAATCTCTACAACCCTTCCCTTGGGGAGACCGCCAATGCCTAGCGCTATATCTAAGCCCAGTGAACCAGTGGAAACTGATGGCATATCTACAATTTCTCTGTCCCCCATTTTCATAACAGTCCCTTTACCAAACTGCTTTTCAATTTGAGATAAGGTCTCGTTTAGGTTTTTAACTTTATCTGACATAATGATCTCCTTTACTGTATGTTTATACAGTATATTATAAATTTAGGAAAAGTAAATTAAATATTATCAAATTCATGCTGACTTGTTCATAACTCATTGTTAAAATCTTTTTATTCTAAATTTTCAAACAAATAAATAATGGCATTCATAGTTACTGAATCGTGTATTAAGTGTAAACATACAGATTGTGTTGAGGTATGCCCTGTTGATTGTTTTTATGAAGGTCCTAACTTTCTTGTTATTCATCCAGAAGAATGCATTGACTGCGCGCTATGTGAACCTGAATGCCCAGTAGAAGCAATTTTCTCTGAAGATGAGCTGCCAGCTGATCAGATAGAATTTATTGAAATTAATGCAGAATTAAGTGAAATTTGGCCAAATATTACAGAGGAAAAAGATGAGCTGCCTGAAGCCAAAGAATTTGCACAAATTAAAGAAAAAAAACATCTTCTGGAAAAGTAAGAAAAGTTATAATTTTTAAAAAAAGGAGTTTAATTTTTCAGCTCTAATTGGCTTTCCATTTTTTCTTAACTGAAACCTTAGCATTGGGTATGCTGCCTCTGAATTACCAAGTTGAGCTATCATAGCTCCTTTTCCAACATCATCACCTCGCTCAACAAATATTTTATCGCAATGTGCATACAAGCTTAAATAACCATCTGGATGAGAAATCATAACTAAATTTCCGTAACCTGGAATATCTGGCCCAGAAACCACTACCCTTCCGCTATGAATAGAATGAATCGGAGAGCCTTTAGACTCCTTGAAAATTAGCCAAGATTCATCATTAATAGCTATTTTTGAATTCTCTCCTAGGGGATGATGCCAATTCATAACTTGCAATACTTTTTTTGAACTATTTTTGGCAAGCGCGCCCGAAAGACGTAATTCTTGATTTGGATAAATGGTGTATGGTTTTTTTAAATTATTATTTTGAATCAATAACTCAGCATCCAAATTAAAATTTATAGCAATAGACCAAACGGAGTCTCCAGGCTCAACAATATAAGTTCTATCAGAAGAAGGAGGTAAAAAATTTTTATAGGATTGCTTTAATGAATCCAAACTGGAGCAACTTGTAATCATTAAAATTAGAATAATTAAGAGTATTGTATTAGATTTGATCACAGTAAAAAGATACCTGAAGAAAGTATAAGACCTGAAAAAACGTACATTAGATTATGCTCATTGGATGAATATATTGATAAAACTAACTTTGGCAAAAATAACAGAGAAATTAAACAACCTGATGCAAATGGGATCAATAAATTAAAATTAAATGTTGCAATAGCTTGAATGATAGGACCATAAACTCCCAAAACTACTAACATGGCGCTACCAGAGATTCCAGGTATTAAAAAAAATGAAAAAGCCAATATTCCACTCAAAAATAAATACGGCATAGAAATATTTCCTGAGCCTATATTCAATCCTTGCAAAAGAAATCCAATGCCTATCCCAAAAAATAAGAATAAAAATAGTTTTTTATCTATTAGTGCATCTTTAAAGTATTGAACGATGTAAAAAGACAAAGCTATCATTAATAAACCAAGAGATAATAAAAATAAATCTTCAAAATTTATTAAAAGAAAATTAACTCCCTTAGAGCAAAAAATGATGGCAATAATCATAGATAGAATTAAAGGCAATGAAACATTAAATTGAAATGTTTGGGAAAGAGATGAAAGGTTTAATGTTATATTTTTTACTCTTATGTTGCTTAAAATCTTCATTAAGTTTGGGTAAATCTTAAAGATTACTGCAATGGTGGCCCCAGAAATACCAGGAATTAGCTCTGCAACTCCCATGCAAAATCCTGCTAAAGAGTATTTAACTTGATCATTCATCTTCAAACTTCTCCATTTGAAACGCCTGGAAGCATTGGAACAAAAGCAACCTCCTCATAAATCATTTCCTCATTTTCTGTATCACTTTTTTTAGTTACGACATAAAGTTTTTGCTCCCCTTCAAGTCCAACCGGTATAACGAGCTTCCCCCCAATCTCTAATAATTCAAGCAGTTCTTCTGGATATTGTCTTGGAGCTGCTGCACAAATTATTCCATCAAATTTTAAGTCTTCTTCCCAACCATTGAATCCATCTGCATGTTTTACAATTACATTTCTAATTTTGAGATCACTTAAATTTTCACGTGATTTTGAAACCAAAGGTTTGATTCTCTCAACTGCAAAGACATCACTCGCAAAATAAGATAATACTGCTGATTGATAACCGCAGCCTGATCCTATTTCAAGAACCTTATTAAGAACTTTCCCTCTTTTTGATGTATGAGCAATTAAGTGTTCTGTCATTCGTGCAACGATATATGGCTGAGAGATGGTTTGTTTGTAACCAATAGTCAATGCTCTGTTCTCATATGCTCTGCTCCAAAGAGCTTGATCTAAAAAGATATGTCTAGGAACTTGGCTTAAAGCATCAAGAACACGAAAATCTGATATGCCCATATCAAGCAATTGCTGGATCATTTGATCTTTGACTCTCGTAAATGTAAAGCCAGAGCTACTCACAATTAAAAACCTCCTTGTACAAGTCCCAGCGAACCACATCAGCGCTTAAATTGTAGTCAAGAATTGAAATAGAAATATAATTTTGTTCAATCGCCTGTATATCTGTTCCAGATTGATCAGGTAAGAGTGAGCCAGAAGGTCCAAAACTATAAAATTTAGAAGAATCCCTAGATCTAATTAAATCAGGCGTATCTGGAGCACCCCTTTTACCCAATGAAGTTATTTTAATTCCTTGGATTTTTGAGGACGGCAAATCAGGAAAATTTACATTTACCAACAAATTTTGATCTGAGGGAAGTTTGGATACCTGATTAGTAATTAATAGTGATTGTTCTGCAATAAATTTAAGGTTGTTTGGATTATAAGCTGCTACCGAAAAAGCAACTGGAACATAATCTAGTCTTCTACCAGCAATTGCCGCCCCAACAGTACCGGAATAAAAAATATCTTCCCCTAGATTTGCTCCTAAATTAATTCCTGAAACAATCATTTCAATCGGATCCTGAATCACTGATAACAATCCCAGATATGAGCAATCTGCAGGGGTACCTGTAACCGAAAAAATATTTTCTGAGACTTCCTCGACTTCTATTTCTTTTCGCAGGCTGATTGCCGCACTCATTCCGCTACAATTGTCTCGTGGTGCAATTAAAAAAACTTTATGCTCAGTGCTTAAAGCTTGAAACAATTCATTTATGCCAGATGCTTTGTAGCCATCATCGTTAGTTAGCAAAATATTCACTATTTATTCCTTAAAGAAGCAATTGCATACACAGCAATTCCATTACCGTTACCAATTACTCCCATCTTTTCTGTAGTAGTTGCCTTCACTCCAATAAAACTTTCTTCGATCTTCAGAATTGCTGAAAGAGATTTTTTTATTTTATTTACATAGGGTCCAATTTTTGGTTGTTCACACACAACAACAAAATCAATATTTCTTGGCCATAAACCGTTTTCTTTTAATAAATCTAATGATTTTTCAATAATTATTAAGCTGCTCAAATTTTTATTTTTAGGATCGCTATCAGGAAAGTAGTATCCAATGTCTCTTAGGCCAGCTGCGCCCAATAAAGCATCAGAAATAGCATGCAAAATAATATCTCCATCTGAATGAGCCACAATGGAAAGTTCACAATCTATAAAAATATTTCCTAAAGTTAAACCACTTCCTGGTTGGAATTGATGAAAATCTATTCCTCTTCCGATTCGAAGATCTCTTCCCGCATAATTAGCTATATCGTCAGTATAAGTAATTTTAGTATTTGATCTTTCTCCTGGCGCAGCTAATAATTTAAATCCTGCGTGCTCCATTACCTGAGACTCATCACTCATATGGAGACCTTCTTTCTTAAGTTTATCAAATGCTGCTTTTAATGATTTATGGTAAAAAATCTGGGGGGTTTGCACATGCAAAAATTGCTCACGCTCGACCGGAATTAAATCCTCACCCTCTTTCATACGCAGCGAATCAGTTGCAGAAATTATAGGAAAAACTCCTTCAATAGATCGATCATTGATAAGTTGAGACAAGAGATACTCAAAATGACTTTTTCTTAACCATGGTCTTGCAGCATCATGAATTACTATAATCTCCGTACTTTGATCAACTTCTGCTAAGGCATGAAATACTGATTCACTTCTTGTGCTACCTCCTTCAACAAATCTCACTCTTGAGTGGCCATAAAAAGACTGTGATTTAATTAAATTCTCATTTGAATTGATGGCGACTATAACTTCTCGGATACTAGAAATTTCTAAAAATAAATTAACAGATTTTTCTAAGACCGTCTCATCACCCAAGCTCAAAAATTGCTTGGGAATTGAACCACCAAAACGACTACTATTTCCTGCCGCAGGAATAATAACTGTTATTTTATTGCTGGGGTTCATTTGGGTTAACTTCCTTAAATCTTAGAAAATCCTCGTCTTCGTATATTAAATTTAATTCTTCTCTAGCAAACTTTTCTGCATGAGCATCATTCTTTTGTTTGCTTAAAATGTCTTTCTCTAAAAAATTATTTTCTTTTGCAAGTGTATTATTTTTTACCAACAGTTCTTGATTTTCATTCTGAAGAACAGAAAAATTTCTTTTGCTATCAATCCCAAAAAAAAGATTATAGAAAGCTGCAAGAATAAGGATAAGAACAAGCAAATTTAAAAATTTAACCAATGACATTTTTGGCAAAAGTGAGATCAGGCTGCTCAGCTTCAATCCATAGCAATCTATTATATTTTGCCACTCTGTCAGATCTACAAGGTGCGCCTGTTTTAATTTGGCCTGTCCCTAAACCAACGCACAGATCTGCAATGATGCTGTCTTCTGTTTCTCCTGATCTGTGAGAAATGATGGATTTAAATCCATTCTTGTTACCTAGATAAATAGTTTTCATAGTTTCTGTAATCGTTCCAATTTGATTAAATTTAATTAGAATCGAGTTTGCTAAAGAATCATCAATTCCTCTTTGAAGCTCTACTACGTTGGTTACAAATAGATCATCTCCAACCAATTGACACTTATCTCCCAAAGCCTTTGTAAGGTTTTTCCATCCCTCAAAATCACTCTCATCCATACCATCTTCTATAGAGAGAATAGGATATTTATTAGTTAGTTCAGAGAGGTAGTTAGTAAATTCACTTGAGTTTAGTTTGATGGATTCTCCCTCGAGGTTATAAGTACCATTTTTATAAAATTCTGAAGCGGCACAATCCAATGCAATCCCTACATCCTTTCCCTCAGTAAGATTATTATTTTGAATAGCCTGAATAATAAGCTCTATTGCTTCTTGATTAGATTGGAGGTTTGGAGCAAAGCCACCCTCATCACCAACGCTCGTGCTTAAACCTTTTGTATTTAAAATATGCTTGAGATCAGAGTATATCTCTGTTGCCCACTGCATGGCTTGAGAGAAGTTACTGGCCCCAACAGGCATAATCATAAACTCCTGTATATCAATATTATTATCAGCATGCTCACCGCCATTGATAATATTTAACATTGGAGTTGGCATTTGCATCTTTGGCTTTTCGCCGTTGATATGATCGAAAACTTGATTAATGTATTTATACAAGGGAAGTTCCAACGCTTTCGAGCCTGCATCCAAAACAGCCAATGAAACACCAAGAATAGCATTTGCACCTAGCTTTGATTTAGATGAAGTTCCATCTAGAGCAAGCATTTTTTCATCAATATCTTGCTGATTTGTTACATCCATGCCTATCAGTGCAGGAGCAATAATTTCGTGAATATTTGCGACAGCTTTGCTAACTCCCTTCCCCAAATAAGCCTCATTACCATCTCTGAGTTCAAGGGCCTCTCTTGAACCTGTGGATGCTCCACTAGGAACCATGGAGGTCGCACAAATTCCATTTTCTAGAGTGACCTTACAGGAAACTGTTGGAGTTCCCCTAGAATCTATTATTTGAATAGCTTGGATAGATTGAATGACTGACATTAAATATTTCTATCTTGGTTTTTTATAAAATCATCTAATTCTGATAATTGTGATAGAACAGCCGGGATTTCATCAGTGGAAATTGCACAAGGGCCATCACATTTAGCCAAATCAGGATCAGGATGAGCTTCTATAAATAAACCTGCTATACCTTGACTCAGTCCAGCTTTGGCTAAAGGAAGTAAATATTCTCTTCGACCTCCTGCAGCATTACCCAGGCCACCTGGAAGCTGCAAAGAATGCGTCGCATCAAATATTACCGGCACACCTAGATCTTTCATAATTTGGAAATTCAACATATCAACCACTAAATTGTTATAACCAAAAGAGTTGCCTCTTTCACAAAGAGTAATATTTTCATTTCCAGCTTGACGGCACTTTTCTATAACATTTTTCATTTCTGGAGCAGAAAGAAATTGAGGTTTTTTAAATTGAATTATTTTTTTTGTTTTAGCTGCTGCAATCACTAAATCAGTTTGTCTACATAAAAATGCTGGTATCTGAATTACATCACAAACTTTCGAAACTGAATCTGCTTGAGATGGCTCATGAATGTCAGTAATAACAGGGGTATTAAATTCTGATTTAACTTTTTCTAGCATTTTCAAACCTTCATCAAGCCCAGGACCCCTAAACGATGAAATGGAGCTTCGATTTGCTTTGTCAAAGGATCCCTTAAAAATCCAATTAATATTTAAATTTGATGTTGTTTCTGCAAATTTTTCTGCAACAGTCATCACAACTGATTCAGACTCTAAAACATTAACACCGCCCATAAGAGTCATAGGTTCTTCATTTCCAATAGTAAAGTTTTCCAATTTTAAAATTTTCATCTTTTTATCTT